>JBQCIS010000072.1:0-30885 GCA_051953515.1 Mucilaginibacter sp. | reverse complement strand
AAATTGCCATAATCGCAGTAGAACTCGCCCAATCCCATATATGGCAATGTGTTCCAGCCTTCTACATCGTCATAAACGCACATGCGCGGGTACCATTGTGCAATTTCATAAACCCAGCCCTGTTTAAATTTCTTGCGGCCCATACGGTCGGCACCGTAAAACGGTATCGAAAACCAGTATTTAACCTTTACAATAATTTTGTCGCCCTTGGTTCCCATTGGTGTGTGCAGGCGTATCTGCATGCGCGCATCGGTAATCACCGGATCAACATTATATGTTTTACCTTTATAGGTAACCGACACCGATTTGATGTGATAACCACCCCGGCTAAATCCGCGAACATCAAAACGGTCGCCGCTTATCGGGGTGGTAGCTGCCCCGCGCGAATCAGGTTTAAAAAGGTTCTGATCCAGTTGCAGCCATAAATAATCCAGTTTATCGGGGCTGTTATTGGTATAGTTAATTGCTACATCGCCGGTAACGGTGGTATCGCTCTGTAGTTCGTTTAAACTTGTATGAATGGTGTAATCGGCACGGTTCTGCCAGAAATTTGGACCGGGTTTGCCATTTGCCGAGCGGGTATCGCCTGTGGTAACAGGCCAGTTTATAGGACCGAACAGCTCGTTATGATCGTATTTAATAGAATCGGGAGTTTGGGCATGAAGACCAAGACTCGCTAACATCAGCGCACCTGCAGTAAACAGGCGGGACAATTTGAGGTTTTGCATTTTAATCAGTTAAAACTTCGAAATTATGTAATTAATCAGTTAGATACTAATTGTAATGATGATGATACGAATTATCGCGCCAGATTTCTTATTTTCTACCCAAACCTTTACATTTTACAATTGCTTTATCTATAACCCGCTGAAATATCGCATCTTTACAGCGTATCAATAAATGAACCACCTCGCTAACTCAACATCACCGTATTTACTGCAGCATGCCAATAACCCGGTCGACTGGTATCCATGGGGGCCTGAAGCATTGCAAAAAGCCAAGGATGAGAATAAACTGATCATTGTTAGTGTAGGATATTCCGCCTGCCATTGGTGCCACGTGATGGAGCATGAGAGTTTTGAAGATGAGCAGGTGGCCGCTGTAATGAACGAGTTTTTTGTGTGTATTAAAGTAGATAGGGAAGAAAGGCCAGATATAGATCAGATATACATGAGCGCCGTGCAATTGATGACCGGCAGGGGGGGATGGCCCATGAACTGTATCTGCCTGCCTGATCAGCGACCTATTTATGGCGGCACTTATTTCCGCAAAAATGACTGGTTTTCACTACTGTTCAATCTTGCTGATTTTTATAAGCAAAAACCTGCCGAGGCTGAAGAATACGCAGTAAAGCTCACTGAAGGCATTAAACAATATGAATCGATAGGTTTTGTAAATGAGCCCGCTGAGTACACTAAAGCCGATCTGCAAACTATAGTAGAGAATTGGAAGCGCTATTTTGACCCGGAAGAAGGTGGCATGGGTAATGCCCCCAAGTTCCCGATGCCTAACAACTGGCAGTTCCTGATGCGTTATGCGTATTTGATGAACGATGCAGAAATAGCGCAAACCGTAATGCTCACTCTAAAAAAAATGGCTTATGGAGGTATATACGACCACATCGGCGGCGGTTTTGCAAGATATTCTGTAGATAAAGTATGGCATGTGCCGCATTTTGAAAAGATGTTGTATGATAATGCACAGCTTATCAGTCTTTATTCTGAAGCATATACCTGGAAAACTAACCATCTGTATAAACAGATTGTCGACGAGATCATCACCTTTGTTCTGCGAGAACTTACCTCATCCAGCTATGGTTTTTACAGCGCATTGGATGCCGACAGCGAAGGCGTAGAGGGTAAATTTTATACCTTCACCAAGACAGAGATAGACGACATTTTAGGCGAAGATGCAGAGATATTCTCTGCTTATTACAATATCACCGACGAAGGAAACTGGCACGAAGAACAAACAAATGTGCTGTTTAGGAAAGGGAAGGAGCTTAACCTTGCCAATAAATTAGGTTTGCCGCTTGAAACGTTAACGGAGAAGATCATGCAGTCCCGCCAAAAAGTTTTTGAAGCGAGAAGCATACGTATTCGTCCGGGATTGGATAATAAAATACTGGCATCATGGAATGGTTTGATGTTGAAGGGGCTTTGTGAGGCATACCGGGCATTTAATAATCCTTATTATCTGGATATCGCTTTAAAGAACGCATCTTTCATATTGGAAAATATGATTAACGAGGAGGGACGCATATCACGCATCTATAAAGGAGAAAACAACGATCACATCGCCTTTCTTGACGACTATTCCAATCTTGCAGAGGCTTTCATCGCTTTATACGAAGTAACATTTGATGAAAAATGGCTAAATAAGGCACAGATATTAACAGATCATGCAATAGTTCATTTTTATGATGAAGGTCGGGGCTTGTTCTATTATACCGGCGATGAAGATGAACAACTGATCGCCCGTAAGTCTGAGATTATGGATGGGGTTATTCCTGCATCAAATTCAGTAATGGCTTACAATCTGAAAAAATTGGGATTGTTTTTTGGAGATGAGGAATATTCTGATATCTCGGCACAATTACTGCGTAATGTGGCCCCGCATATAGCAAAATATGGTTCGGCATATTCAAATTGGGCATCGTTAATGCTGGATGAGGTTTTCGGGACTTATGAAGTGGCTATAACCGGTGAAAATGCCGAAAACTTCCGCATTGAAATGGAGAAAAATTATATCCCCAATAAGATCATATTAGGCGGTACAGCCGGAAGTTTGCCATTATTACAAAACAGATTTAGCGATATTACCCGCATATTTATTTGTCGCGATAAAACCTGCGGCTTGCCGGTAACTGATATTACCGATGCATTAAAACAAATCAATAACAATATCATTGTATAGTAATCACTTTAGCATTTAATAATTTAGAAATGAAGATACAACCAAAACATGTGGTGTCATTAACATACGATTTGTACGTAGACCAGAATGGCGCAGAAACATTAGTAGAAAGCGCAACACAGGAGCAGCCTTTAACATTTTTATTCGGAGCGGGCCAGATGTTGCCAAAATTTGAGGAAAACCTGAGTAACCTCTCAACCGGCGAAGGTTATGATTTTAAACTTTCAGCTGAAGATGCATACGGACAGTATGACGAAGAAGCTGTAGCGACGTTACCGATGGAAATGTTCAACGGACAAGAAATGCCGGAAATAGGTAGCATATTACCATTACAGGATAACCAAGGCAACCGTTTCCAGGGCCAGGTTGTATCAATAGCTGAAGATGGGGTGATTGTAGACCTTAATCATCCAATGGCCGGACAGGAACTTCATTTTAAAGGCAACATCATTAATGTACGCCCCGCAACACCTGAAGAACTGTCTCATGGGCATGCGCATGGCCCGGATGGTCATCATCATCATTAATAATAAGCCCACTCTAAATCCCTTCCGAAAGGGAATACTTAAAAAGAAAATTATCCAAGCCCTCCTTCCGGGGAGGGTTTGGGTAAAGCTAATCCACATCTAATGTGCCGTTATAAGTAATCTGGCATGCCAGGAAAATACGTGATATTACGCGTTTACCGTTAACTGTTGCCGGTATAAATTCTTTATCTTCTTCGTTAAAAATGTTAGGGCTGAAACTGGTTACATAATCCGGATTACCCGGAAACAAAATATGAACCTTTAGATCGGCCAACCTGCCCCCGGGACTAACAAGTATTTCAAGTACAGCCTTCAGAAATCTCACATCAACATCGCTATAGTCTTTCGGCAATCTAAATAACTGTAAATAGGGTATATACCCATAACATCTTCCACCAATGCGTAATGGCTTGGTAATTCTGTCTGAGTCGCTAAGGTGTTGGTCGAACGAATACCAAATGTATTGCCGGGAGATCGCATCTACAGGTTCTTCACTTAATAAACGGATATTTGTATAATCAAAGGTTTCTATTAACCTTCCGTGTATATCCCAATAGTGCCAGATGCCAACCCGCTTATTATTCTCATAGCGGCCTTGTGCAATAACTGTGTTGGTACCGGTATATATCGCTCTGTATAATCCGTCTTTTGTTTTGCCGTCACTTTTTAATACCTCAAATTTCTCTTTAACGTTTTCTGTTAGCCAGTTTTTCTTTTTGGTAACTTCCTTATTTTGTTGTGCCCGACTATAAAATGTAATAAGACAAATAATAAGAAGCAGATAATATTTTTTCAAGATCGAGAGTGTAATTTAGTTAGCATGAAAATATAAATTTAGGTAAGGCGCATAAAATATCACAATAATACAATTTGTATTGTTTTAATTTGCACCACAAATCCTAAAACTATGTCCATCTTAACTCATCAAACGTATTCATTTTACCCAACTCCGGTAATTGTGTCCACAACTATAAAAACTCCCCAAATATTATCGGCCGATCTTTATAATATTAATTGAAGGTTAGGAATAAATAATTAAATTGCACAATCCCCACAATTACAGGTATTAACTATTGAGATGAGGTTCTGGCTGGTATTTTTATTACTGTTATGCTTCTGTTTGCAATGTTTTGCTCAACCTGCGCCGTCTGCCTCAAATAATGCCGCCCAAAAAAAACATATCGATAGCGTAAACACAGTTGTATATAACACTTTCCTCAAGTCACCGGATGCTGCCCGAAATATGGCGGAGCAAATGTTGTTGTTATCTGAAAAGCTAAAATATCAGGAAGGAATTGCCCGCAGTTACTCAAATATAGGTGTCATCTATTGGTCGCAATCCTATTATCCAATAGCTTTATTTTATTTAAATACAGCATTGGAAAATACGCCTAAAGGCAATTCTTATCTATATTCCGAGATATATAGTAATATTGGCCGCGTTTATGCCGAATTGGGTAATTACACACTTTCACTTGAAAATTTGAGAAAGTCGAAGATTTGCGCCGGTTCAGATAAAGTGCATTTGGGCGAAGTATTGGCAGAGGAATCATACATGTATGTCAGAATGCGCAATTATGCCATGGCGATAGATGCCGCCCAAAAGTCGTTAACGCTGGATAAGGAAGTTGGTGAAGAAATGGGAGCCGCTATAGATTATAGCCGCCTGGGTGATATTTATGGTGCCCAAAAGGATTACACCAGAGCATTAGCTTATTATGATACATCCTATCGCAAAAGCGTTGTTTTAAAAATGAACCGCTTGCGTGCCGGCTTATACCTGGAATACGCCAGGATCAATAACGATCAGCATAATTACAGCACTGCCATGAACTATGCCCGGAAAGGCATTGCACTTTACGACAGCATTGGCAATATGGTTGGGCTGTCAAACACATATAAAGCCATGATCGTAAGCCTGGAAGCGACTAATGATCTGAAAAATGCTCTATATTATCAACGCAAATATAATCAAATTGAGGACAGCCTCAATACTGTTGATAAACTGCGCAGTACACAACTGATACAGAATTATTTCGCGTTAAATGAGCATCTCAAGCAATATGCCCTTGCCGAAAAACGCGATGAGGATAATAGACAAAAGATAGCATTTCAACATTCCTTCATTAATATACTGTTGGTTTCCCTTATACTGGTTATCGCGGCAGCTGCGGTAATGTTATATTTCTACGAGCAAAAACGGAAACTGAGTCGTAAGCTGCAACAACAAAACCAGCTGATAGAAGCACAGGCGGCAAACCTGGAGATGGTGAACGGGTTAAAGGATAAGATGTTCGCTGTTATCGGGCATGATCTGCGTACACCAATAGCTAACCTTGTTAATATATCTTCATTGTTCGAGTCGAAGGACCTGAGCGACCAGGAAGTACAGATGCTGATGAAGGATATCAGCCCTGTAATAAGAGGTACAGAACTTACACTATCCAATCTGCTTGATTGGGCTGGGAGCCAGGTAAAAGGCCGTACAATACATCTTGCTAAGGTAGACCTGCATGAAATAGGTGTTGTAATGGAACAAACCTTTTATCATTTATTAATGCAGAAGTCAATCAGTTTTACAAATGAGATCGGGGAAGGACAAATAGTAAATGCTGATGAAAATCATGTAAAGGTTATTTTACGGAACCTTATCAGCAACGCGATTAAGTTTACCGAACCCGGCGGCCATATTAATTTATATACCAGGGAAAAGGGCGATCGTTTGGTGGTATGTGTAAAAGACACAGGACGGGGACTAACCGCCGATGAAATAGACCGTCTGTTCTATCTTACAACACATTTTTCTGCCTATGGCACAAAAGGCGAAAAAGGTACAGGGCTCGGCCTGATACTTTGTCGCGAATTGGTAGAACTGAATGGTGGCAAACTTACTGTTACCTCAAAGCCCGGTGAAGGCAGCAAATTCTGTGTTGATTTACCACTGGTTAAGCAAAAGTGATTAATTAACTAATAATCAAACAATTTTATTAAAAGCGGCGTTGTATGTTCATTATCAAACATCACAACCAATGAAAAATATTGCATTAGCTACAATGCTGATGGTTGGCATAGTTGCCACATCATTTGCACAAGACAAAGTGGTAAAAAATCAGGAAAAGGTTAAAAAAACCTCAACCGCAGGCCAAAAAGTGCATAACGTGTTTCATAAACACCACAAACACTACAGTGGCTACAAAGTAAAACATGTAAAAAAAGTTGAAAAAGTTCAGTAGTAAGAGCTGATCGACAGAAAATAGAACAGGAAGTGCTTAACGGTGCTTCCTGTTTTGTTTTAAGGGAACAGCTATTGGTAAAACGGTAAAATAAAAGAGATTTAAGATAAAAAAACACTATTCCATTTGTTGTCTGAATAATTAACTTAGTGGCTCCTGAATTATAAACCACTGCCTTAATTATGAAACCAATAAAAGGGTTTTCGCTTTTTTTGTTATTGTTCGTTTTAATTATTACTCAAAAAGTAACCGCGCAAAATGCCGTCGGTATTTTCGATGGGCAAACCGATGTTGGCAATATCAAACTCCGTGGAAGTGCTACGTATGATGCTACGGAGCAGCAATATAAAATTACAGGTTCCGGTGCAAACATCTGGTTTAATCATGATGCTTTTCATTTTGTATGGAAACGTATAAAAGGCGATTTCATCCTTACTGCCCGCGCAGCATTTTTAGGTAAAGGTGCAGAGCTGCACCGCAAAATGGGCTGGATGGTTCGTACCTCGCTCGATTCTACTTCAAAACATATCAATGCAGTTGTGCACGGCGATGGCTTAACATCATTGCAATTCAGAAGATCGGTTGGAAATAATACAGAAGAGATCAAATCAAAAATTACGGGCGCGGATATCATCCAACTGGAACGCCACGGCAATAAATACATCATGTCTGTAGCGCATAGCGGGGAAACTTTCGTTACAGAGCAGGTTGATTCACTTGATTTGGGTGATGAAGTTTATGTTGGTTTGTTCGTTTGCTCGCATAATACCAATGTTGCCGAAACTGCAATGTTTAATAATGTGCGTATCGTAGTACCGGCGGGCCCCGGGAATGGTTATGGTAATTATATCGGTAGCGATATACAGCTTCTGAATGTAGAGACGGGTAACAGCCGTATTATCTATCAATCCCCATTATCTTTACAGGCGCCTAACTGGACGAAGGACGGTAAATACCTCATTTATAACGGCAACGACCTGTTATACAAATTTAACCTTAAAACACTCACGCCAACCGTCTTAAACACCGGCGTTGCTATACATAATAATAACGACCATGTGCTTTCTTTTGATGGTAAATGGCTGGCGGTGAGTAACGGCGAACAATATGGTTCGATAGGGTATGTAGTGCCTGCAAATGGGGGAGATGCCCGTAAAATTACGCCCACAGGCCCATCATATATGCATGGCTGGTCGCCCGATGGTAAATACATTGTTTTTTGCGGCGACAGGAACAATGAATTCGATGTTTACAAAATACCCAGTGCCGGAGGTGCTGAAGTACGCCTCACAACAGCTCCTGGCCTTGACGATGGCCCTGAGTATTCGCCTGATGGCAAATACATCTATTTCTGTTCGGTGCGTACAGGGCTGATGCAGGTTTGGCGCATGAAACCGGATGGCAGCGAGCAAACGCAAATAACCAATGATGATTTCGACAATTGGTTTCCGCATGTATCGCCGGATGGCAAATGGATCGTTTTCATCACCTTTATTAAAAATGAGGTATCGCCCGGCGATCATCCTTTCTACAAACATGTTTACCTGCGCATGATACCCGTTGAAGGAGGCAAACCCAAAGTTGTGGCTTATTTGTATGGCGGCCAGGGAACCATTAATACACCTTCATGGTCGCCGGATAGTAAGCATATTGCATTTATAAGCAATACAAAATTGTTATTCCCGTTATTTCCAATAGCCAAATAATTTACCTGATGCACACTTCTCGCAGATCGTTTATAAAAAACAGCGCGTTAATTGCAACCGGCGCTGCATTATTCCCCCGCAATTTATTTGCATCATCCAAAAAGCTCGAACATCTCGGATTACAACTCTATACAGTACGCGATGCCATGCATGCTGATCCGGCAGGAACGTTGAAAAAATTAGGCGATATAGGCTTTAACCATCTGGAACATGCCGGTTACGCGAATAGGTTATTTTACGGCATGACCATTAAAAACCTTAAACAAATACTGGATGATAACCATTTGAGTATGGATAGCGGCCACGTAGTATTATCACAAAAGCATTGGGATACAGCAAAAGGTGATTTTACTGATGAATGGAAGTATACTGTTGAAGATGCCGCCAATGCCGGGCAGCGGTATCTGATTAGCCCCGGGCTGGATGATAATTTAAAGACCGACCTTGATGCCTTTAAACGGTTTATGGACATTTTTAATAAATGTGGTGAGCTTTGCCGGCGATCAAATCTTCAGTTCGGTTATCATAATCATGATTTTGAGTTTACCACGATGTTTGGCGACAAGCGTCTTTACGATGTACTGCTCGATAATACCGATCCGAAACTGGTAACGCAGCAATTAGACATCGGTAATATGTACCCGACCGGTGCGATGCCGATGGACTATATTAATAAATATCCCGGCAGATTTGAATTGATGCATGTAAAAGACCAGTTGAAGAAACCGGATGGCAAATATGAAAACACGCTGTTGGGAAAAGGAGTGCTTCCGTTAAAAGAAATACTAAAAGCCGCCGCAAAAACAGGAGGAACTACGCAATTCATTATCGAACAGGAAGAATACCAAGGAATGGATCCGATCGAATGCTCGAAACTTGATATGCAAGTAATGTATAAATGGGGTTATTAAGTAACATATTTATTGCTAAATGCTTTTTTTATTGATAAAGTTATTAAGTTTGGAAAGCCTGTGAATACCCAGCCAATGTATCATCAGCAAATCAGTTTGTCCTTGAACAACCCTAAATAAACCATTAAAATTGGAAAAGAATATGTCTGAAAAACCAGTCGAAAAAACTGTAAATCCTACAAGGCGGGATTTTATTAAAAGCGGCTCTGTAGCAGCAGCAAGTTTTATGATCATCCCGCGGCATGTATTAGGCGGCAAAGGCTTTATTGCCCCGAGTGATATGCTTAATATCGCCGCTGTTGGTACCGGTGGCAAAGGATCAAGCGATATTTACGAATTTAACGCCAGCGGAAAAGCAAATATTGCCTTCCTGTGCGACGTGGATATGCGTCCGGGTGCAAAAGCGCAGGCAAAATATCCCAAAGCAAAATTTTACACCGACTGGCGCGAAATGCTCGATAAAGAGCATAAGCATTTCGACGCGATGTCTGTTTCCATACCGGATCATAACCACGCTATCGTAGCGCTTTCGGCTATGGAAATGGGTAAGCACGTATACGTGCAAAAACCAATGGCCCATGACGTGTTCGAAGCGCGTACAATGACTGCAGCAGCTAAAAAACATCATAAACTGGTTACACAAATGGGCAACCAGGGTGCATCAAACGATGGTGTGCGCCTGATGCGCGAGTGGTACGACGCGGGTCTTATCGGCGATGTACATACCGTTTATTGCTGGACAAACCGACCTGTATGGCCGCAAGGGGTAAAATGGCCGCCAAAGGCTGAAGTTCCGAAAGAACTAAACTGGGATTTGTGGCTGGGCACTGCTCCGCAAAGGGATTATGTAGAAAATTTGGTGCCATTTAACTGGCGTGGCTGGTGGGATTATGGTACCGGAGCCTTAGGTGATATGGGCTGCCATATTATGGAGGCACCATTCCGAGTACTCGATCTTCAATACGTAAAAAATGTACAATCAAGCGTAGTTAGCGTTTATACCGGAATATTTGAAAAAGCATATTATCCGGATAGCTGTCCACCATCAAGCCACATCGTACTTACTTATCCAAAAACCGAAAAAACACAAGGCGATGTTACCGTTCACTGGATGGATGGCGGTATAAAACCTGAAAGACCGGCAGAGCTTGGCCCGAATGAAATATTTGGCGACAGCGAAGGTAATGGCATGCTGTTTATTGGCACAAAGGGTAAAATGATGGCTGGTTGCTACTCAGAAAATCCGCAATTATTGCCAACCTCACGCACAAATGAAGTACATTTACCAATAAAGTACCCGCGTGTACCTGGTGGTGCAAATGGGCACTATAAACAATGGATAGAAGCTGCGTTAGCGGGTGACCCAGACGCTGTAAGCTCTCCGTTTAAAGTTGCTGGCCCGCTGACTGAAGCATTGTTGATGGCTAACTTATCTATCAGGAGCCATAACATCAGAAAAGTTTCGGCCGATGGTAAGAATGAGGAATGGCCAGGAGAAAATATCACGCTGGTTTGGGATAATGATAACATGCGTGTTACTAACTTTGATGATGCCAACCAGTTTGTGAAGCGTGAATACCGCGAGGGCTGGAAAGTATCGGGAAAATAAAACCAAAATTATGAACCGAAGAGAAGCTATTGAGCGTGTCGCGATATTAACCGGCGCGGCAGTTATTGGTGCTGAGTTTTTCCTTGCGGGATGCAAACGTAATCCCAAACAGGTAAACAGCCTTTTTAACGAAGACCAGGTTGCCTTCATGAACGAAGTAGGCGATACTATTTTACCCGACACCAAAACACCGGGCGCAAAAGCCGCCGATGTTGGTGGTTTTATGGCGATAATGGTGCAGGATTGCTACAGTCCGGAAGATCAGCAGGTATTTATGAAAGGTCTGACCACTGTTGATGAGGAAACCAATAAAAAGTTCGGCAAAAAGTTTATGGATTGCGATCAGAAACAAAGGCTCGAACTGCTCACTATGCTCGATCAGGAACAGAAAAAGGAGGACAAACAACAGCCCAAGCCGGGTAAGCAGTATCAATATTACGCTATGTTGAAGCAAATGACGCTATTGGGGTATTTCACTTCAGAGATCGGTTGCACCCAAGCATTGCGCTATAGAGAAGTTCCCGGTCATTATGATGGCAACCTGCCTTATAAAAAGGGCGACAAGGCCTGGGCGATATAATTGATATTTATTTCGGATTTCGGATGTTCGATTTCGGATTTATTGAATGCTAAATTCTTAAATCCGAAATCACAATTCCCAAATCCGAAATCAAAAACATAACTATGAAACTACGATTAGGTATGATCGGCGGTGGGCAAGGCGCATTCATCGGCGCTGTACACCGTATCGCATCACGCATAGATGATGAATACGAACTGGTTTGCGGTGCACTCAGCAGCGACCCCGAAAAGGCCAAAGCAAGCGGTGTAGCATTAGGTTTAGATCCGGATAGGGTATATTCATCATGGAAAGAACTTATCGCAAAAGAGAAACAGCTCCCCGAAAATATGCGTGTGCAGGTGATCAGCATTGTTACCCCTAACCACGTTCATTTCGAGCCTACTAAAGCGGCTTTAGAAGCAGGCTTCCATGTGATACTGGACAAGCCGATGACCTTTTCATTAGCCGAAGCCAAGGAGCTGGAAAAGGTAGTAAATGCAAGCGGCAAACGCTTTTGCCTTACCCACACCTATACCGGCTACCCAATGGTAAAAGAAGCCAGGCAATTTGTTGCGGCCAACAAGTTGGGTAAAATCAGGAAGGTGTATGTGGAGTATCCGCAAGGATGGCTGAGCACTTTTCTGGAAGGCGAACACCAGAAACAAGCCTCTTGGCGTACCGATCCGGGTAAAAGCGGTATTGCGGGCGCTATCGGCGATATTGGCACCCACGCATTCAACCTTGCCGAATACATAAGCGGATTACAGGTAAGTAAACTTTGCGCTGATATCAATATCGTGGTAGAAGGCCGTAAACTGGATGACGACGGCGCCGCATTATTAAAGTTTAACAACGGTGCAAGCGGCGTGCTAATGGCATCGCAAATTGCAGCTGGCGACGAGAACAACATTAAAGTTCGTGTATATGGCGAAAAGGGCGGCCTTGAATGGCAACAGGATGAAGCCAATACTTTATTGATTAAATGGCTGGATAAGCCCGCTGAGATATGGCGTACAGGCGGCGGTTATTTAAGCTCGTTCGCTTCGCATAACACACGTGTTCCGGCCGGACATCCTGAAGGATATCTGGAGGCGTTTGGCAACTTATACCGCAATTTTGCTTTAAGTGTTAAGGCAGATATGCAAGGTAAAACGCCTGAAAAAGAATGGCTTGACTATCCGGGAATTGAAGACGGCGTTAGAGGGATGGCATTTGTGGAGAATATGATCGCGTCGGGTAAGTCGGATAAGAAGTGGCTCGATTTTGAAATATAAACCCTGTTTTTGCGAGGAGCGAATGAGGGCGACGAAGCAACCCTCCTTGATGTATAGCTCGCAATGACATTTTTAAATATTATTGGCGACAAATAACCATTATGACAACCATTAAAGGCCCTGCAATATTCCTGGCCCAGTTTATGGGCACCGATGAGCCGTTCAATAACCTTAAGTCCATTTGTCAGTGGGCGAAAGGTCTTGGTTACAAGGGCGTACAGATACCATCATGGGATCTCAATTATTTCGACCTGCAAAAGGCGGCTGAGAGCAAAACATACGCAGATGAGATAAAAGGCCTGGTGAACGAGTGCGGTTTGGAGATAACCGAGCTGTCAACCCATCTTCAGGGCCAGTTAGTAGCCGTTAACCCTGCGTACGACCAGTTATTTGATGGGTTTGCACCTGCACAGTATCATAACAATCCTTCTGCAAGACAGGAGTGGGCAGTACAGCAGGTTAAATATGCAGCCAAAGCATCGCAAAACCTTGGTTTAAATGCTGCAGCTACGTTTAGCGGTGCGTTGTTATGGCAATTTATGTACCCATGGCCGCAGCGTCCCGCCGGTTTGGTTGACACTGGATTTACCGAACTCGCCAAACGCTGGAAGCCGATATTGGATTTTTATGATGAATGCGGCGTAGACCTTTGCTACGAGATACACCCGGGCGAAGATCTTCACGACGGTATTACCTACGAAATGTTCCTGGAGAAAGTAAACAATCACCCACGTGCATGCCTGTTGTATGATCCATCGCACTTTGTTTTGCAATGCCTGAATTACCTGGAGTATATTGATAATTACCACGAACGTATCCGCATGTTTCATGTTAAGGATGCCGAATTTAACCCCACAGGGAAGCAAGGCGTTTACGGCGGTTACCAAAGTTGGATAGATCGTGCCGGGCGTTTCCGCTCATTAGGTGACGGACAAGTGGATTTTAAAGCTATATTTAGCAAATTAACGGCTTATGATTACAAAGGCTGGGCAGTGCTTGAATGGGAGTGCGCATTAAAACACCCCGAAGACGGTGCACGAGAAGGTGCAGCGTTTATCAAAAATCATATCATCAGGGTTACTGAAAAGGCTTTTGATGATTTTGCCTCTGCCGGTACGGATGAAGCCTTTAATAAATCGCTATTAGGTATCAAATAAAATCATATCAGCATAAAACTCAATATTAACATGAAAAAACCACTCATTCTTTTCGCAGCAGTATTATTATTTTCAGCATGCGGCGGTAAAAAATCAGGCGAAAGCACCGATTCAACCACCACCACAACTACCACAACCAGCACTTCTACCGAAAGCTCAGCCGCTGTAAAAGATACTGTTGGCCAGGCATTGATTGCTAAGAACGATTGCTTAACCTGCCATAAGATAGACCAGAAAATTGTAGGCCCTGCTTATACTGATGTAGCAAACAAATACACCGCATCTGACGCAGTTATTGATACTTTGGCTAATAAAGTAATAAAGGGCGGATCAGGAAACTGGGGGACTGTAGCGATGACACCACACCCGTCATTATCACTGGATGACGCTAAGCACATGGTGAAATATATCCTGTCGCTCAAGAAATAAACTTCAAGCAAACATAAACCAATGAGTAACAGAAGAACATTTATTACACAGGCGGGCCTGCTTTCCGCTGGCGTAATGGCAGCGCCGTTTTTTTTAAAAGCGATGGCTATGCGCAAAGAAAACATAGTGGGACTACAGCTGTGGAGCATGCGCGATCAGTTGCCGCACCACGTGAGCGAAGTGATAGGCAAAGTTGCAAAGGCCGGCTATAAAGAAGTTGAGACCTACGGTTACAGCAAAAAAGATGGCTTTTGGGGACTTGATGCCAAAGCCTTTAGCGATCTGCTGAAAACAAACGGAATGAGCACCCCAAGCGGACATTTTGAGTTTGACCATTTCTTTGGCACAGGTAATACCGATGAACTATATTCATACATCGAAGCTGCCCATATTACAGGTATGGAATATATCATCGTTCCGCACCTGGATGGTAACTTCATTAAAACGGTGGATGATTTTAAAAGAATCGCTGCCAAATTGAGCACAGCAGCAGCTATCTGCAAAAAGGAGGGTTTGAAATTCGGCTACCACAACCACAATTTCGAGTGGAGAAAGGTAGACGGCACCACGTTTTACGATACCATTTTAAACGAAACCGACCCTAAAGCTGTACAAATGGAGATGGACCTGTATTGGGTAGTTCGTACCGGTCAGGACCCTGTTGAAATCATCAAGGCGCATCCGGGCCGTTTTTTTGCCTTTCATATCAAAGATATGGATAAGCAAAACCATAACCTGAATACCGAAATAGGCAAAGGTACTATTGATTTTAAACGAATCATGGAATATGCCAAACTTGGCGGTGTAAAGCATTTTATTGTTGAGCAGGAAAATTATACCAATATAGACCCATACGTGAGCATCACCGAGAGCTGCAATTACGTAAAGAATGTTTTGCACGTTTAATTATAATCAAGCGAAAAAATGAGAAATAAGATCATATTAACCGCAATTTTTGCCGCGGGCGTTTTCATCGCGAAGGCGCAAAAACCAGAGGACACCGAAGTTTGGACACCGGAACCGCCGGTTGTTACGCCAGGACCTGCCTGTCCGGCTCCGCCACCTTCAGACGCTATTGTTTTGTTCGACGGCTCTAACCAGGATCAATGGGTGTCCGCGCAGGACAGAAACCAGCCAGCCGACTGGGTGGTAAAAAATGGCATCTGGACTGTAAATAAAAACACTGGTAACGTTGAAACCAAAAAGAAGTTCACCAATTATCAACTGCATATAGAGTGGCGTGTACCTGCTGATATTACCGGCAGCGGACAGGCGAGGGGTAACAGCGGTGTATTTCTGGCCTCGTTAGGCACAGGCGACGCTGGTTATGAACTGCAGGTGTTAGATTCATATAAAAATAAAACGTATGTGAATGGTATGGCCGGTAGCATTTACAAACAATTCATACCGCTGGCAAACCCAACACGTCCTCCGGGCGAATGGAATATATATGATGTGGTTTGGACGGCGCCAACTTTCAATACCGATGGTTCGCTGAAAACCCCGGCACGTGTAACCGTTATCTTCAACGGTGTATTGGTTGAAAATAATGTAGAATTAAAAGGCCCAACTTTATATATCGGTCAACCGCATTATACAGCGCATGGCCCGTCGCCCATTAAGCTACAGGCACATGGCGATAAGAGCGAGCCGCTAAGCTATAGAAACATCTGGGTTAGGGAACTGCCATAGTCGATTGTAATTCCCAATAGTAAAAACCGTCATTGTAGTAATTTACAATGACGGTTTTTTATTTACCGCCATGCACCAATGATCAGCCCCATTACGGTGAGTGATAGGGTACTGTACAATCCGTTAATGAAAATATAAGTACAGCTTTTTAGTTCGAAAAGGCCTATCATAGCAATAGCGCAGAATGTCCACACGCCTGCAAGAAAACCAGCTGCAACACCCCAACTCATAGTGGTTTTAGGGTCATTCAGAAACATGGCCAGATTAAGGGCCATAATGAATGATAATATAGCGGTAACGCCGAATATTTTACGTTTGTTACCTCTTTTTACCTGCTCTTCGGTAAGTCCAGCCACCCTCATCCATACATTACAAAAAAGCACAGGAGAGAACCAAAGGCCGCCAATAACAAATGACGATAAGGCTGCAGCCACTACAGCCAGCCAGTTAATGGTTGAAAAGTTCATGATCTTTAAGGTTTTATCTGAATAAAATTAAGGAATTTTATTCAACCTTATAGTGATAAACATAGTGGGCGAGGTTACCATCAATATCTATACCTTCTACAACTACACGATAATTGCCCCTGCCATCGGCGTTGGGGTAATCAAACGATACTTTGCCGGTTGCTTTGTCAGTAATAAGCTTAGGGTTCCAGTAAATGGTAGTGCGCAGGTCCGGATTTTCGAGGCTTGGTTTTGCCACTGCATATTTAGGTACGTAAAACTCTTTGGTTTTTGCATAACCCATCGGGCTAAGGTTAACCACATTGGGCGAACCGATTATTTGTTTCAATTGGGAAAGACTGATCTTTTCACCTTTAGGGATAACTTTAGAGTTTACTTCAAGCACACCATTGGTATTGTTTAATGCCCCAATATTAGTTATACCATTATTCAAAAATATCTCTACCGACTCAACAGTGGAAGGCGATATATTTTGCAGGTATGAGGTTTCAACAGGCATTCCATCCATATAAACCTGCACAGGCGTACTTTTATTACCTGATACATAATCCCTGGTAATGTAGAACTGATAATTGTCATAAGTTAAACCCATGGCACTCCCTTGTAAACAAGTAAGCAGATCATTACAGCCGGTAAGTTGTGAGCCGTTTATGAGGTGATCGGGTTCAGGGCTTAAACCTGTAAGCGATGCGTGATCCATGTGGCTTGGGCGTTTTTCTACTGTTTTAGCTTTGATCACCACTTCTTTCAATACGTGATTGCCATATTGCTGCCTGGTGTTGCGCAGATAGGTGGTCATCACGCTGTCGATATTGGTCACATTATCAGGCGAATTTACGTTTTTGGTAACAGCGGGATAAGTTTCGCCATCGGCAGTGATTGCAAGGTTATTGGCACCAACATTGTTTTTTGCGCTTAATATTACTTTTGATGAATCCTGAAAAACAAGGTTTTGGAACGCAAAGTTACCCGATGCATCAGTAGTGGCATTAGCATAAAATATTTTATCAGGAATGGTTAAGTGTATGTTTGCGCGCGGCACGGGTAAGCCCATAGTGGTTCGCAATGTGCCGGTGAGTTTTATGCCTTGCTCCGGCATATAATAAATCTGTGGGTTTTTATCGTAAACCACATCGCTGTAGGAAAATCTGCGGTAACCCTGTGTAAGCATCAGTATGTCAAGGTCTGAGCGTCGGTTACTGTCAACATGATTAAAATAATAATTTGGCATTTCGATATAACCTTTCAGGTCGGAAGTTAGCAACAGACTGGATAGGATAGTGGTTTCCGAATTCTCATCATAAGGAACTTTCGATTCATCTGTTACGGCTACTGAAAATGTGCCTAATGCGGGTACATTCTTATTTTTGGCAGTAATGGTCATGTGTACCCTTTGGCGTTGCAAATAAACCGGCCTATCGGTATTTACTGCAACGTTCATTAAGTCATTATGTTGTATAAAACATATACGCTCGCTAAGCGGATCACCTTCTGATGAAAGCAATGTTACCTGTAAAATACCTGAAGGGAACTTATTTTTAGGTATTGATGCGCCATAAGTAAGGGTTTGCAGCCTTGTCTTTGCAGCATAATAAATAGTGCCGCCACTTTGTGCGATAATATAAAAAGGAATATTATTGAATTTCTGCAGGAAATCGTTATTCGACGATATTTTTATGAAAAGGCTGTCGGGGTTGTTATTATAAACCGCCAGGTCAATACCGTCGTCCATTGTGCGTGGCAGGTCATAACTGCTATGTGTACCATCAGGGAAATCGATGTTCGCCTTATAGCTTTTTCCGGCTTCTGGCGTTAGTATAAAATACCCCATACCCAAATGCTTTGAAGCAAAGCTTATAACGGGATTATTATTGTTGTCAACTATAGTCCCTTTAACATCTACTCCTAAGCCGCTTGAACTGATGGCTTTAAATGCTACTTTGGTACGTATTCCGCTTACTAAATTGCCCCCTTCAGGAAAAAACTGCACATCTTTCGGCACCGATGCTGTGCTTAGTGAGAATGTATTGGTGATTGTTTTTTTAAAGTTTACTTCAAGGTCGGTTACCAGGTCTGCCGTTGTAAAAACGCCCGGTTTATTGCTCGAAAAAGTTACGGCAAGCATACCGTTACCATCAGTAACGCCCTTACCTTTATCCACGGTACCTTCATCATCAGTTACCACTTTCCATGATACTTTACGGTTAATATACGGCACGCCGTCCTGATCTTTATATACTACTTTAGCCGTGATGGTTTCGGCCCCCGCACTGCTTTCTGTATTGTTAAAGGCAATGTGGGTATTTACAGGATTCTTCTCATCCACAGTGTTGCCTATCATTATGTTTTTGGTAAAAAAGTAGGCATCATCAAAATTGCGCATCCAGTTAGTGTAAGCGCGTACATGATAGTTGCCCTCCTTGAATGACAATTGCGGCAAAACGATGTCGCCTGCTGCAACGCCGTTAATTACAGGTAAGCGCAATGATTTTACAATCGAGTCGCGATTAGTAATGAGATCTACATAAACGATCCTGCTGATACCTGAAAGCATGTGTTCCTGTACCGTTACGTATGCTTTAAACCATATAGTATCGCCAACGGCGTAGTACGGTTTATCAAAATGTAAATACACTTTCTCAACAGGATAGTTATTGGTGTACTTGGAAACTTTTTGAATAACGGTTGTCAGGGCAACACTGTCTTCCTGTGCAAAGGCTGCTATAGCAAGCGAAAAAATCAAACAGGTGGTTAATAATAGTCTTCTCAGGATCATCAATGCGAATTAAAACAAAAAATGCGGATTATGCTGATAAATATATTTATTATAACTGCGTTACAGGCTAATTTAACACGCTTTAACATTTTTTTTACAATAATGATTAAAAGAATGTTTATGGCACTACAATAGATACGGCAGTACGCCCTTACAACAGGAAACACGTGTTAAGAAGAGCCGGTAAACTTTTTGCTTTTGTTAGTATGGAACCCGTAAAAAGCAGGATTAAATGAGGATCCTGTTGCTTGGGAGTATGTCAAAAAAAAATATCATTGCTGTTTTTTACGGCAATGATATTTTTTATAGTGATGGTAATATTTTTTACCAGCCCGAGCCTTTTTTAGCTGCGCCGCTTGCGATGTGACCTTCGGCAGTAGCTTTGCTCATAATTGCCGACATTTTGTTACCCGCGCTGTCTTTACCAGTAGCAATGTACCTGCCCGATTTTACGTCGATAACCGGATCGATCATCGGTACGTTTTTTGTTTTTGTTTTAACCGAATAGGCGGTAATACCGCCGCTTGTTGGTGTTGCCATAATTAGTTTTATATTGTTTTAGTTAATTAAAACCCCATCAGGGGATAATTGTTTAAGCAAACATAGCTTATTACAGCAAAGTTGTACACATTTTGAACCGAAATTTACTAACATCGCACAGGTAATTAACATTTTTTAGAGTTTTGAGCCCTTTAACTTATAAACAAATGGCTTAAATCCAAAACTATACGGCCAATTATCGGTTTTGGTGTATATTTATTACACTAATTCAAAAACAATGGATAAGCGCGATTCGAGCATATTATACCTCATACTGGGTATCTACTCTTTAATGATAAGCTGGTATTATAACCATAGCTTAATTGTGTTACTGATTACCTATATATTCTGGCCGGTTTATCTTATTTATGAGCTGCTCATCGGGCATTTGGCCCATGGCATGTGGAAGACAATTCCGATGTCGTATTTTAAATGAGATACAAGAGTCAAAAATCAAGAAACAAGAAAATCTAAACCAACTTTACTCTTGTTTCTTGATTCAAATATCACTGTACTTTCTCAACCACTACTGCGGTTCCATAAGCCAGCACTTCGGTTATACCCTGCATTACCTCGTTGGCGTCATAGCGCATGTTGATAATGGCATTGGCGCCTAACACCTGTGCATGCTGTGCCATTAGCTGAAAAGCTTCTTCACGGGCATTTTCGCAAAGCTCTACATAAACAGAAAGCCTGCCGCCAAAAAGGCTCTGAAAACCGCCGGCAATATTACCCAACGCGCTACGGCTACGAACGGTAATACCGCGTACAACACCTAAATGTTTAACAATACGATAGCCATCGAGGCCGGTACTGGTTGTGATTAATGAAGCATCCATGATTTTATATGTATTTGGTTTGTTATTTTTTGTGATTTTGATAGAAAGGTACGCTAATTGTTACAAGTTTGTATATTAAATAACTTGTTCCATTTTTATTAAATTGATAGTTTTAGCCGATTAAATATAGAGCCTTATCAGTTACATCTATGCGAAAAATAATATTCATTCTGGCACTTACAGGTTTTATCGGAACTGCATTCGGGCAGCAAAAAAGCGATTACCAGGCGAAAGGCGATGTGGCTTATGCCAGCCAGGATTATCAAACAGCAATTGACGATTATACTAAAGCGATAGACAGCAGCAAGATCGATAAAAGTATATTATCGGTTATCTATTTCTATCGGGGTGAATCGTATAAAAACCTCAACCAGTTTGATAAAGCCATAAAGGATTATACCGCTGCTATAAAGATAAATCCTCAATATCGCGAAGCTTACTGGAGCCGGGCTATCGTTTACGGCGCAACCCGGAATTTAAGGGCAGGCATTACTGATTATAAAAAAGCGCTTGCTCTTACACCGCCTGAGGATAATGTAAATCAGGCAACACTTTATTGTAATATAGCTGCCAGTGAAGGCATGCTGGGGCAACCCGACAGCGCATTGGCGCATGATTCGGCTGCGATAAAAGCAAACCCGGGATATGCCCGTGCCTATAACCTTCGTGGCCATTTGTATCAGTCAATAAACAAGTATCCCGAAGCCATAACCTACTTTACCCGCGCGATAGATAATTATAAAGACAATGACGAGAAGATGCTTTCATATTGGTATACCGATCTGGCTGATGCCAAAAGCGCCAACAAGCAACTAAAGGAAGCCATTAACGATTATTCGCTTGCTTTAAAGCTCAACCCCGATAATGGTATAGCTTATTGGAACAGGGGCGGAGCGTACGATCGTCACCAGGATTATGAACTGGCCGCCAGTGATTATTCAAAGGCCATGAATTATTATAAGGATGATAAGGAAAATCTTTCCAAACTTTATGTTGACCGGGCAACTAACGAACTCGGCCAGAGTTTACTGGCGCCTGCCATAAAAGATGATTCAACCGCTATTGCGCTCGACCCAAACAATAAATCAGCATATTTTAACCTGGCGGATGCTTACACCCAAAACGGCGATTACCAGAAAGCCGTTGATGAATACCGCGCGGCATTGAAATTTGACAGGAACAATAAAAAATTGAACGCTATCCTGTACTTCCAGATAGCTACCAATGAATATTTTCTTAAACAGTTTGATAAGGTAATAGCTGATTGTACCACATCGATATCAATGGATCCCAACTATAGCTCGGCCTATTTTTACCGCGGGAAAGTATATTTTAAACAATTGCACAAAGTTGATCTCGCCAAACAGGATTTTAATAAGGTAATAGCATTGGATACCACAAAAAAATCTGTCGACTATATATTTTCCTTGTTCTACATCGGCAAGGGGGATGAGGCTGCTGACATTCTGCAAAAAGAAGTGGTAAATACTACTGACGAGTCGCAAATATTGGGCGATTACTATAACCTGGCCTGCCTGTATTCACTAATGAACAAACCTGATGAAGCTAATAACTATCTAAAGATGGCTATAGACAGGGGCTATGCTAAAAAATACGCTGCTGCTGATGAGGATCTGGATAATATCCGGAATACTACAGATTATAAGGTTATTATTGGTGATGGGAAATAAATAGTATTGCATTAATTAGTCTGCAATGAAATCTGACCTTGACCAACTTATCGAGATACTTGAAGCTGAAAAGAAAAGTCTGGAACGACAAATAAAGGATTGCATAAGCGAGTTTGATTATCTATTAGCTTATTATCACTCTGAAGCATTATCAGAATTAAGTACACGTTTGAATAACCTGTATTTATTTAAAGATCCACTATATAACGAAAAACTGCATTGGAAAGCCATTAAACTGCGAACAGAGAAAAGATATTTTTCTGAAATTAAAGATAAAAAACTTCGCTCCCGCATGCAGGAAAGGTGGAAAGAAAGAATAGTTGAAGAAGAGAAAAAGCTAAGAGAACAAGAAAAGAAAACAAGTCATTTTTTTGTAGATGGACAGGAAATAGATGATGCATTATTTAAATTGTATAATAAAGAATGTAACGCATTTCAAATAATTTTTGGAGGTGATTATGCCGAAAAAATATTGCTATTTTCATTGGAGGGAAATATTCTTTTTATTGAATTGACATTTTTAGAAATACATGGAGATCCGGATTTCGTACTCGACAATAGAATACCCGATCCAATTAGTGGGGCCGGTTTTAATTTTGATTCAGAAAGAAAAGCCTGGATTTACAAATACGATATGACAAATTTTAAAAGCGCATGGCCAATAAAACTATTTCTTGCTCATTTTATATTTGACAAACTTCGTGGTCATGACATTTACGAATCGGCAAAACTCATTTATTTTTAATCCCAAAATAATCCTATTTTTGCACCCACAAATGAAGATCACATAGTAGGTGATCGACTAACAAATATATTTTAAAACGGCTTTTTCGGGCCCGTTACAATACGGGATTCAAAGAAGCTAAATCATAGTTGTAGATGATTAACATAACACTTCCTGATGGCTCTGTCCGTGAGTACGACAAAGGCATCACTTCCGCACAGATAGCATTGTCTATCTCCGAAGGTTTAGCACGCAATGTATTGGCAGCCGAAGTTGACGGCCAGGTTTGGGACGCGAGTCGCCCGATTGAGCATGATGCACATGTGAAATTGTTGACCTGGAACGATGCAAGCGGCAAATCAACCTTCTGGCATTCATCGGCACACTTAATGGCCGAAGCACTTGAGGCTTTGTATCCCGGCACCAAATTTGGTATAGGACCGGCTATTGAAACCGGTTTTTATTACGACGTAGATTTTGGCGACAGGGAATTTTCTTCGGACGAATTCAAGAAAATCGAAGATAAAATGCTGGAACTGGCAAAAACACGTGAGGAATTTATTCGCAAGCCGGTTAGCAAGGCCGATGCCGTAGAATATTTTACGGATAAAGGCGATGAGTATAAGCTCGACCTGATCAAAGACCTGCCCGATGGCGCTATCACTTTCTATACACAAGGTAACTTTACCGATTTGTGCCGCGGCCCGCACATCCCGAATACAGGGTTTATAAAGGCTGTAAAACTGATGAGCGTTGCCGGTGCGTACTGGCGTGGCGATGAAAGCCGTAAACAATTAACGCGTATCTACGGTGTAACTTTCCCTAAACAGAGCGAGTTAACCGAATATCTGCACATTATTGAGGAAGCCAAAAAACGTGATCACCGTAAATTGGGTAAGGAACTGGAACTGTTTGCTTTCTCCGAAAAAGTGGGTATGGGCTTGCCTTTGTGGCTGCCAAAAGGTACTGCATTACGCCAGCGTTTGGCTGATTTTCTGCAAAAGGCCCAGGTGAAGGCTGGATATGAGCAGGTGATCACACCGCATATTGGTCATAAGAACCTGTATGTCACTTCTGGGCACTATGAAAAATATGGTGCCGATTCATTCCAGCCGATCAAAACGCCGCAGGAAGGCGAGGAGTTCTTCCTGAAACCGATGAACTGTCCGCACCATTGCGAGATATATAAAACAAAACCACGTTCGTATAAAGACCTACCGGTGCGCTTTGCCGAATTTGGTACAGTTTATCGTTACGAGCAAAGCGGTGAGTTGCATGGTTTAACCCGGGTTCGTGGCTTTACACAGGATGATGCACACTTATTCTGCCGCCCCGACCAGGTGAAGGAGGAATTTAAGAAGGTGATTGACCTGGTATTGTACGTTTTCAAAGCGCTTGGTTTTGAAGAATTCATAGCGCAGATATCACTTCGCGACCCTGAAAACAGAACTAAATATATCGGTACTGACGAAAATTGGGTTTTGGCCGAGCAGGCGATCATTGAGGCGGCCAGCGAAAAAGGGCTACCAACTGTAGTTGAACTGGGTGAGGCTGCATTCTACGGGCCAAAGCTGGACTTTATGGTAAAAGACGCATTAGGGCGTAAGTGGCAGTTGGGTACCATCCAGGTGGATTATAATTTGCCTGAACGTTTCGAACTTGAATATACCGGCAGCGATAATCAGAAGCATCGTCCGGTAATGATACACCGTGCACCATTCGGTTCATTGGAACGCTTTGTGGCGGTGCTGATAGAACATTGTGCAGGTAATTTCCCACTTTGGTTATCGCCGGAGCAATTCATTATTTTACCTATATCAGAAAAATATGAAGATTATGCAAAAAAACTTTCAGATTCGTTAAAAGATTCTGATATTTGCGGGCTTATTGATTTCCGCGACGAGAAGATCGGACGTAAAATACGTGATGCGGAAGTTAAAAAGATCCCATACATGCTTATAGTAGGCGAGAAGGAAGAGGCTGAAGGCACTGTTTCGGTACGCAGACATGGTGAAGGTGATTTAGGCAGTATGAGTATTGAAGATTTAAAACAAAAAATAACAAAAGAAATAACAGTATAACTTGGCATTAAATAAACCGAATTTTAACAGAGGACCAAGGCCACCTTTTAAGAAAAAGGAAGCCGAACACAACATCAATAACTTTATTAAGGCTCCTGAAGTACGCCTTGTAGGCGAGAATGTTGAGCAAGGGGTCTATCCGACGAGGCAGGCACTCGCCATGGCGCAGGAGCAGGAGTTGGATTTAGTTGAAATATCACCTAATGCGGTACCGCCTGTTTGTAGAATTATAGACTATAACAAGTTTATCTACGAACAGAAGAAAAAGCTGAAGGAGATAAAAAGTAACGCCAAACAAACCGTTATTAAAGAGATCCGTTTCGTACCGAACACCAATGACCATAACTTTGAGTTTAAACTAAAACATGCCATCAAGATTTTGTAAACAAACGAAAAGGTAAGATCTTACGTACACTTCAAAGGCCGCGCTATCGTGTACAAGGAACAGGGCGAAATATTACTGCTCCGCTTTGCACAGGCGTTGGAAGAAGTTGGCAAAGTAGAGCAATTACCAAAACTGGAAGGAAAAAGGATGTTCCTGACAGTAGCGCCTAAGGGAGCGAAGAAGTAATTGTGCGGATGTGCAGATCGGAAGATGTGCAGATTGGCTTGAAAGAAAAAAAACATTTGCATATCTGCACATTCGCACATCTGCAAATTAATAGCAAACAATTAAATAAATATACACACGGTTATGCCAAAAATGAAAACCAATTCCAGTGCTAAAAAGCGTTTTACGCTTACTGGAACCGGTAAAATTGCACGCAAAAACGCTTACAAAAGCCACATTTTAACTAAAATGAGCACCAAACGTAAGCGTAACCTTACTCACACCAGCTTAGTTAGCGAAGCTGATATGGGTAACGTTAAACGTATGCTTTGTATCGGTAAGTAATTAACAAATTTTTAACCAGGCCTTCGGGTTTACAAGTTTCGCTAAGCGAACACCCACCGCCAAAATTGACAAAAAATGCCACGTTCAGTTAACGCAGTAGCGTCGAGAAGACGCCGAAAAAAAGTGATGAACCTCGCCAAAGGTTATTGGGGTTCACGCAGCAAGGTTTACACCATTGCAAAAAACACAGTTGAAAAAGGTTTACAGTACGCTTACCGCGACCGTAAAACCAAAAAAAGGGAATTCAGGGCTTTATGGATTCAGCGTATCAATGCAGGTGCACGCCAGCATGGTATCTCTTACTCACAGTTAATGGGTAAGCTGGCCGCTAACAATATCGGCCTGAACCGTAAAGTATTAGCAGATTTAGCTATGAACAACCCAGACGCTTTCAAAGCTGTGGTTGACGCTGTAAAGTAAATTGTGATTAATACCAAAATAAGGAAAGGCCCGCCATGTGCGGGTCTTTTTGCTTTTATATGTTTTATCAAATAGAATGAAGCACCTTTTAACATTATCTAACCTGCCATGTATATTCGTTATTGGCCGGCGCAAAGGTTCTTCACTATTGTTTAGAATGACATAATATTTTTTTAACATGCCTAATAGCCTGCAACAACAACTCGGCAATATCGATATCTACCTGTTCGATCAACTACTAAAAGGTCGGTTTGATGATTGTCATAAGATAATAGATATAGGTTGTGGCAGTGGCCGTAACCTGCATTACTTTTTGCAAAATGATTTTGAAGTGTATGGCATCGATCCTGATGCAGGTGCAGTAGAATATGTAAAACAATTGTCGGCCCAACTCGCTCCGGATAATCCGCAAGAAAATTTTATTATAACTACGGCCGAACAATTACCTCACCCGAATAATTCATTTGATCTGGCCATTTGCAGTGCCATTTTTCATTTCGCCAAAAGCCATAAGCATTTTGATGAGATGCTGCGTTCTGTGTGGCGTGTGATTAAACCCGGTGGATACCTGTTTGCCCGGCTTGCATCAGATATTGGTATTGAAAAGTTGGTTATTCCAATCGGCGATGGCGTTTACATATTGCCGGATGGATCGACGCGATATTTGGTAAATCAGCAAACGCTGTTACAGTACACGGCTGAATTGGACGCAGAACTTTTCGAACCCATAAAAACCACCAATGTGCAGAATCTAAGATGTATGACTACCTGGTGCTTGCAGAAAATGCGATAGTTCCTGTTAATCACTATATTAGTATTGAAATCAGCTATGCAAATGTTAAAGATTAATAATGATTTATCTCTTGCTGTTGAAGCAGAAAATAAGAAGCTAAGACTTATTATATTCAGTAATGGGGAAGAATTAGTTTGCCATAAAACAACAACAGGTCAATTGACGAATTTTTTTAACAGCGATGCCGATCAGCTATTTAAAGGCCGGTTGCAGCTTTTGAAAAATAACGATACTATTTTGGTAAAGGTGAAAGGAAACATTGAAGGGATGATTAGGGGAGAAGAACTGAATAAGATGATCGGTGTTGAATAACCCCCTTATAAAAAAAAGACTTCCGAAGTTTTTAAACTTCGGAAGTCACTGCGAAACCTTATTGCCAGTGTCCTCACCGGCATGTTCTTACAAATAATTCACCGTATCATAAGCGTAGTCAACATCCATAAATTGTTTAAAGTTCTGGATGTCTTTTTCTACCATCTTTTTAAATACAGGATTGAACAAGCGCGCTATCTTTCCGCCAAGGGTGCCAACCGGGGGCTGGTAGGTGATCACAACATCAACCTTGGTGGCTTCGCCGTCCATTACGTCTTTAAAACGTACTTTACCCGAAGTTGTAATAACCGAACCAGGTATAGAGCTCCAGCCGATCATTTCGTTAGGCTCATCCTTCACAACTTTAGCTTCCCAGCTCAGATTGGGTACACCTGCCGGCATCTTCAACACCCAGCGGGAATGATCGTTTTCCAACAATTCAACACTTTTCAGGTGACTCATGAACAGCGGAAGATTATCAAACCTGCGCCAGAAATTGTACACATCGCCACGCGGCATTTTTATTACGAATGATGAACGTATATTAATGTTTACCGGAGTAGCCATGTATTTGTCTACCTGGTCATAAACCACACAATTGCCGGTTATTCCACGGTTAAGTAAATAACCCGCGATACCTAATTTTATAAGACTTGTTACAGGGGAAGATTTGATGTTTTTTAAACCAGAATATCCCAGCATAGCACCTCCTATTACTGAAATATATCGCTCCGGCCAATTTACATTAGCCTCATTCTCAGTTATTTCGCCATCTATAGGTTTTAATGTAACTACTTTATTTGACATGGGTTAAAAATATAGAATATACAACTTATTTACAGTCGTAAAGTTTCATTAATAAGTAAATTTAAATTTCGACAGATTGGGCAAATAAGCCTTCTGGCGATTCAATTCATATTGGTATATCATCTGCCCCAGGTTTTTCATAAAAGGCAGACAAACAGTTTTATATTCGTACTTATCGTCGTTATAAATACCATCGTCATTTGATTGTACTACCGCGGTAAGTATAAATTCAACCTTGTTTTTAAAGTCAACAATATAAGCATTATCTATGTCATAGCCATAAGAATCGCCTATTTTGTTAAAAATGCGAATGTCAGGATTTATAATTGCCAGGCTATCTTGTCCATAAAATAAATATTTACAAAAAGCCGGATAGTAATCAGGTGCATTATACGCAGGCTGCCTGCTTTCGGTTGGGTACATGCTCATATAACGATAAATTAATTTATAATCGTCTTTTGTAAGATCAAATTGTTGGTCTTTAGAAAACGCCTCCGGAAATAACAACCGCTTCAGCACCATTTGCTGGTCGGCAATGGTATATACATTCTTTTGGGTGAAATCATAAGGCTGCATCACCAGTTTATCATTCTTATCGATATAACCTTTGCCTTGCAGCATGTTATCCAAATTCATCGGATAATCGCGCGGGTCATACTGGGGCGGTTGATGATAGACGAGCTTTTTACCTTTATAAAAATTGATGGCGTTGGTGTGTTTGGCACTTTCGCCGCCATCATAAATAGCCAGCCTGCCAATAATACGGGTATGATCAAGGTGATATTTTTTTAATTTATCATTTATTTCTGCCCGGCCAACAAACTCATAAAGACGGTTATAGGCATAATTATCGCTCACCAACAATATCTGTTTAATATAATTTCCAATACTCGGTAAACCATTTCGTGAAGTAGAATCATGCAGCATTTTGGTCTCACCCGTAAAAGAGCTATCGGTGAGCATAGTGGTTTTACGCTTAAGCCCTTTAATGTGCAATTCATTTAGTTTCTCCAATGCGAAAATGGCTGTGGGCAATTTCACCGTACTGGCAGGATAGAAGTACCGGTTGGCATTCAACCTGTAACTGTACGACCGGAAATGCGGCTGGTTATCCTTATCACGATCTATCTGCGTGTACAAAATCTGCACCTCGTTGTGCGTAGCATGGTTAAGAATATGGCCGAACAATTCAGGACGCGCTTCGATCATCGATTTCAGCAAAATGGTATCAGTCTCCTGTGCTTTTAAACTGAATGTTAACAAAATGAATAAGGCAGTTACTAAGGCTTTCATTATATAAATATAGAGGGATAATTTGCCAATATAAATACTTGTGCTACTTTTGCGATGCTTTAGGTTCTCCTGTAAGTATATCGCAGGAGATTAAAAGGGAATACGGTGAAAGTCCGTAACTGTCCCGCAGCTGTAAGCTCCAGAACCATAGCTCATTCAAAAAGGTCACTATTCCGAATATAGACGGATGGGAAGGCCGGGCAAAAGGGGAGTAAGTCAGAAGACCTGCCAAAGGCAATAACTATTCATAGCTTTCGGGGATTGAAGCTTGGATGTGAATACTCTTCAAAAGCGTATCTCAGTTCAAAACTCTTTTTTCAGCTGGCTGTGGGCTTAAGCTGCAACAATGGCAATAACTATACAGCACTATTTAAAATTTTCGGGACTGGTGGCGAGCTGTGCTGTGCTTTTTGCGCCCTGCCATTCCTTTGCTCAGCAGGATACCAGTAAAAAGCTAAAACAGGTTGATATAAAGTCGCAACTAATACCACATGCCCGCAATATTGCACCGGTACAATCAGTAACGTCAAATGATTTTGCCCGTTACAGCGCTATCACTGTTGCCGACGTGGTGCGTGACTTTGCAGGATTGGTCGTGAAGGATTATGGAGGCATCGGAGGCATAAAAACTGTATCGGTACGTGGGTTTGGCGCCGATCATACTGGTGTAATGTATGATGGTATTGTGATTGATAATGCTGAAAATGGCCAATTAGATGTAAGCAAAATCAACCTGAATGGAGTAGCAGAGGTAACACTCTATAACGCCCAGCCAGGTGATATATTAAATCCTGCACGGTCATTTACTTCTGCCAGCATGTTGTCTATCAAAACTATCAGGCCGCATCTCACACCAGAAAAACCATATCAATTGTTATTAGGTACTAATGCAGGCTCTTTTGGGCTGATAAACCCGTTTGTTGCGTGGCAGCAGCGGCTGAGTGACAAGTGGTCGATGGTTATTAACGGATATACCGAAAACGCTAATGGAAGGTATAACTACAAAGCCACAGGTACAGGAAATGATAGCACACAAACCCGTACTAATACAGATGTAAGCGACCAGCAGGTTGACGGCGCCTTGTACTGGTTTAAAAACGATAGTAACAAGTTTGTTTTTCATATCAATTACTATAATTCCGACAGGGGGGTACCGGGAGCAGTGATCTATTATAATCCGGTATCACATGAGCGTTTGTGGAATGAGAATGTTTTCTCGCAGGCAAGTTAT
>JBQCIS010000071.1:0-3457 GCA_051953515.1 Mucilaginibacter sp. | reverse complement strand
GTCTTCCTCCACATTGTCCAGGCATTTAAAGTCCTTTTCAATCAGCAGGTATAATTCGCCCTCTCTGTTCTCAAATCCAACACGCTCTGTACTCACCCATTCGTCGGCCATAGCAGCAGGCATGTATAGGGTAATATTGTTATTTTCGAAATTGGCAAACAGGTTGCCGGTTGCTGTTTTTTGCAGCGAATAAGTAAGATGTGCCGCACCAAAGTTTATCTCTTCCTCAATATGCCCTTCGGTGGCAAAACGTTCTACATCTGTTTTAGTGAGGCGGTAGCGTAACGAGTTTCCTTTTATTCTAATTTTCATAATTTCTTTAGCTAAGATCAGTTACAGGGCCTATTATGATAATAGAAGGATAGGTAAGTTGCTTTTCAGCTACCAATGCAGGCATATCCTTTATTAGTCCCTTTATCCATTTATGCTGGGGTAGCGATGCATGCTGAATAACGGCTGCCGGTGTATCGCCGCGTCCTTCATCTATATAAGTCTGCGCAATTACAGGTAGCTGTTTCATACCCATATATACCACCACTGTAGCATTGCTCTGCATGGCGAGGCGAAGATCGCCGGAGAGTGTACCGTCTTTTTTTGTGCCCGTCACTATCCAAATTCCTTCGCTAATGGCGCGATGCGTTAGCGGGATATCATAAAACCCCGCCGTCTGCATGGTGGTTATGCCCGGAATAAACTGCGTTTTTATTCCAAGGCTTCTTGCAAATAATATTTCCTCAAATCCGCGTCCGAAAATAAAAGGATCGCCGCCTTTAAGGCGCACCACTTTCCCTTTAGTAAACGCGTAATGCTTTATCAGCTCATGTATATTCTCCTGCGACGTAAATTCACCATAAGGCTGTTTGCCCACATAAATTTTGTCGCAGCTTTCTTTTGCAAGGTCAAGCAACTGTTTATTGGCCAAATTATCATATAATATAGCATCGGCCTGTTGCAATATCTTATATCCCTTTACAGTAATTAGCTCCGGATCACCTGGACCGGCGCCAAGCACCACTAATTCGGGAGTTATTTCTGATTTATTCATCTTTTTAAAAACTTTTTTATAATCAAAGTCGCTTTTACTTCACTGCTTTTTGATTAAAAAACAATTTTAAATCATTTTATAATCAAATTTAGCCTTTAAAAATGATATTAGTAATAAAAATTCATCAAAAACAGCAGTCAACATCGTTTAAATATTATCATTATCATAAAAATTGTCAAAAATTAAATTTTCAATCTCAATTTATTCAACAATTTCCAATCATTATCGTTAGTTTTGTTATTGTAAATGCATTTGGTCGCAAATTAAATGCTGTTTATGCGAAAAAAGTCTTTAACATTTTAAAATTACCAATATGTCAAAACCAACTATAATAGTTGTTGGCAACGGCATGGTAGGTTACAAGTTTTGCGAAAAACTTGTAACCAGATCATCCGGTTTCCGCATAATAGTTTTCGGCGAAGAACCCCGCCGCGCTTACGACCGGGTTCACCTTAGCGAATATTTCGCAGGCAAAACCTCCGAAGATCTTTCCATGTCTTCTGCATCATGGTACGCCGATAATAATATTGAACTCCATACCGGCGACCCTGTTCAGGAAATAGACCGCCAAAATAAAACAATCCATTCATTAAAAGGGCTTACCCTGCAATATGATTATCTTGTACTGGCAACAGGTTCATCAGCATTTGTGCCCGACCTGCCGGGATTGGAGAAAGATGGTGTTTTTGTTTACCGCACCATCGAGGATCTTGACCTGATTAAAGCCTGTGCTGCGACTGCAAAAAGCGGCGTAGTGATGGGCGGCGGACTATTGGGCCTTGAAGCTGCAAAAGCCCTGCTGGATTTGGGTATAGAACAGGCACACGTTGTTGAATTTGCCCCGCGGCTAATGCCAAGGCAGATAGACAGCGCCGGCAGTGCCATGCTGCAATCTAAACTGGAAAAGCTGGGCCTGCAGATACACCTGAATAAAAACACCTCTTCCATAGAAGGCAATCATCGCATTACCGGGCTCCGCTTCAACGATTATTCATTGCTTGAAACCGACATGCTGGTAATATCAGCAGGTATACGCCCGCGCGATGAATTGGCCCGCCTGTCGGGATTGCATGTAGGCACCCGCGGCGGCATAATGGTGAACGAGCACATGCAAACCAGCGATGAATGCATTTTTGCCATTGGCGAATGCGCCTTGTACGAAAATATGATCTACGGCCTTGTTGCACCTGGTTATGAGATGGCCGATGTAGTGGTAGCGCAAATTACCGGCGCCGAGAAAGCATTTAAAGGCTTTGACATGAGCACCAAGCTGAAGCTGATAGGTGTGGATGTAGCCAGCTTTGGCGATGCTTTTGCAAGCGAACCTGCCTGCCTTACCATTGTTTTCGAAGATACCCATAAAGGTGTTTACAAACGCATTAATATCAGTAACGACGGCAAACATTTACTGGGTGGCATTTTAATAGGCGATGCCGAAGCATACAATATGCTTTTGCAAACCGTAAATAACAAAATAGCGCTGCCACCAAACCCAGAGGATATGATACTGGGCGCCCGTGGCGGCGAACAAAGCGAAGGCGCTGGCGTAATGAGCCTGCCAGACGATGCGCTGATCTGCTCATGCGAGGCGATAAGCAAAGGCACTATATGCAGTGCAGTTAACGATGGCGCAACCTCGCTGGATGCTATAAAGAAATGCACCAAGGCGGCTACCGGCTGCGGCGGCTGCGCACCTATGGTGAAAGACCTGATAGCCGGCACATTAAAAGCTAATGGCGAGTACGTTAAAAATGTGATCTGCGAACATTTTGATTATTCGCGACAGGAACTTTATGACCTGATAAAGATAAACGAACTTAAAAATTACGACATCATTCTGGATCATTTTGGTCGCGGAGATGGCTGCGAAGTTTGCAAACCTGCCGTGGCAAGCATCCTGTCATCTCTTTGGAATGATGTTATTGCAAAACAGGGAACTATACAGGATAGTAACGACCGCTATCTTGCCAACATACAAAAAGGCGGCACCTACTCGGTAGTACCTCGTATTCCGGGCGGCGAGATCACCCCTGAAAAACTGATCGTTATTGGCCAGGTTGCGCAGAAATATGGCTTATACACCAAAATAACCGGCGGTCAGCGCATCGATATGTTCGGCGCACACGTAAACGATCTTCCGGATATCTGGGAAGAACTAATAGATGCCGGCTTTGAGAGCGGCCATGCCTATGGCAAGGCCCTGCGCACCGTAAAAAGCTGCGTTGGCAGCACCTGGTGCCGCTTCGGCCTGCACGATAGCGTTTCGTTTGCCATTGAAATTGAGGAACGGTATAAAGGTATCCGCGCTCCGCATAAAATAAAAGGCGGCGTAAGTGGCTGTATTCGCGAATGTGCCGAAGCGCAATCTAAAGACTTTGGTGTTATCGCCACCGAAAAAGGCTGGAATCTTTA
>JBQCIS010000070.1:0-5541 GCA_051953515.1 Mucilaginibacter sp. | reverse complement strand
GTTGTGTTTACCGATGCCAACACTTTTTTAAACGCGGATGCTTTACTGAATATCTGCCGTCATTACAACAACTCTAAAGTTGGTGCAGTAGCAGGCGAAAAGCGGGTATATGCCGAAGCTGGCAATGCCACGGCAGGTGAGGGGTTCTACTGGAAATATGAATCCAAATTAAAAGCCTGGGATTCGGAGCTTTACTCTGTTGTGGGGGCTGCTGGGGAGTTATTCAGTATTCGTACGGCATTATACCAGCCGGTACCACCGAGCACCATACTGGATGATTTTATGATATCGTTGCTGGTAGCGAAGGATGGCTATCGAGTTATTTACGAGCCTGAAGCTTTTGCTACGGAAAGCGCCTCACAAAACGTTACTGAAGAGTTGAAGCGTAAGATCAGGATTGCAGCAGGTGGCTTACAATCTATTGTATGGTTAAAGGCCTTGCTTAATCCGTTTCCCAACCCGATACTTACATTTCAGTATGTAAGTCATCGCGTATTACGCTGGACAGTTGTGCCATTTCTGATGATACTGGCGCTGCTTATTAACTTTATTATTGTGTTTACGGGCACTATTTCGCTTGTTTACCAGTTGCTGTTATTGGCACAAGTCGGCTTTTATCTGCTGGCTATTTCGGGTTGGATACTGGAAGAGCGCAGGATCAAGATCAAAATATTTTTTATTCCCTACTATTTTTGCATGATGAACTACGCCGTGGTGATGGGCATATTCCGTTATCTTCGCGGTAAGCAGAGTGCAGTTTGGGAAAAAGCTAAAAGACAGTAAATCCAAAAGAATCAAGAATTAAGAGGCAAGAATAAAGATAAGCTCAAATTGATGTCGCTGAAAGAAAAGATAAAAGGCAATCCTGGTTTAAAAAGATTTGTGCATTGGGCGCTCGTGAACGACGCCCGGCCTCGGCTATGGGTAAAGCTGTTCATTAATCCGTTTGTGCACAAGCGAGGCAATGGGGCTAAGATACGCCGTGCCCGGCTTGATGTACTGCCATTTAATAGGTTTGACATAGGCCGGAAATCGGTCATAGAAGATTTCAGCGTGATCAATAACGGCGTGGGCGATGTGTTTATAGGTGATAACACGCTTATAGGATTGAGTAACGTAATTATCGGACCTGTTTCTATAGGCAATAATGTAATTCTTGCACAGCATATTGTGCTTAGCGGCCTAAACCATGAATACCGCGATATCAATGTGCCGATAGTAAATCAAAAAGTAACCGTAGCGCCGATTGTGATAGAAGATGATTGCTGGATAGCAGCCAATTCAGTCATTACTTCCGGCGTAACCATCGGGAAACATAGTGTTGTAGCCGGCGGTTCGGTGGTGACCAAAAATGTGCCGCAATATTCGGTAGTAGCAGGTAATCCGGCAAAGGTTATCAGACAATACAATTCGAAAACAGAAAACTGGGAACGCGTTTAAACGTTCTCTTTCTGTAAAAGTGCTGGGATAGTTTTAAAGATCAGTCGTAAGTCGTTCGCCAGGCTATGGTTTTGCGCATACATATTATCCAGCATTAACCTTTCATCTTCGCTCATATCGCCTTTACCACGTTTTTCAACCTGCCATAAGCCGGTGATGCCTGCCGGGGCGGCAAAACGCAGCGCATATTTATCAGTGGTTAATTTTTCAGCTTCGTAAAGTGGGAGCGGGCGGTTGCCTACTATACTCATATTGCCGATAAATACATTCCAAAGCTGCGGCAGCTCGTCAATACTTAAGTTACGAATAACGTTACCCACTTTAGTAATACGCGGATCATCCTTGATCTTAAAGAATGCCGAACCGCTGTTGGTCTTGCGTGAGTCGATGAATTGCTTTTCGCACCACTTTACCTTGTCAGCATACACAGGGAATTGGCACTTGCCGTAAGACACGCAATCGTTACATAAAACAGCAGTATTACTTTCCTTTTTATCACCTGCACCCGCATCAATATCATATTGGTTAAGGTGTTTCAGATCTTTTAATCGCTTATCGGCATTTACATACATCGATCTGAACTTGTAAAATTTAAAAACCTTATACCCTGTACCCACGCGGTAGGAGTAATAAAACGCAGGGCCTCTTGATTCGAGCTTTATTAACAGATAAACTGCAAGAAACACAGGCGATAGGCATAAAAGCGCTAATCCTGAAAAGAAAATGTCGAATGCGCGCTTTCCAAAGGGAGTTTTATAGCTTCCGGCAGATTGGTTGTTCAGCTTCTTTTGCAGATCGCTCCAGTTCTCAATCAAAAAGTTGATGCGGGTTTCCAGGTTTTTAATATTTACCGGACGCAGGAAAAAATCTGTTACGCCTGCGCTCAAAGCAATTTTACGCAGATTTTTATCGAGGTGCTTACCAATAAGAATTATAGGTATGCGTGGTTTTTTCTTAGAAGCAAGCGCATCGATCAGGTTTACGCCGTATTTACCCAATACATCGCTCTTGGAAATGATAGCCGCAACGTCAAATTTCTTCTCTTCCCAAACACTAAACAACTCATCATCAGTGTTAAAATTAATGATTTGACGACCACGGAAGTCGCATTCGCTGATTAGCGAATTATACAATTCGTCATCTGCACGAAGTAATACAATTACCTGATCATTGTTAGGAGTATTATCGATCATATAAATTAATTGTATTTAACTATTCTTCTCAAAATTACTCTTACTCGTGCTTCAAGTTCGGCAGGGTTAAAAGGTTTAACAATGTAATCATCGGCACCGCTGTTGAGGCATAATATTCTTTTTTCCGAGCTGTCTTCGCCAGATACAATTATCACCGGTATGTCCTTGAAAAAATCGCTGGCCTGTAATTGGCCCAACAACTCAAGTCCATTAAGTTTGGAGGTGTTCAGATCGGAAATGATAAGATCAGGTATATTCCCGTTTTGGATAGAGGCAAGTGCATCCATGCCATTTACACAGACACGTGTTTCGTATTTGTTTCCCAAAAATTCATTTAGGATCAACTGCATATATAAATCATCCTCTACAATAAGTATCTTGATCTTATTTGCTGTGCTAACTGAAGTCATATAAATATCGTAAAGTTGAAGCTAAAATACTTAATTCCGGTTAAAAGTTACCATTGTACAATTATAATTTTCAACCATAAAGATAGCATCACTGCCGTTTTGAAATATATCCGTACATGTTTTTAATAAACGGGTAATTTTAGATATTTATACGTTACTTTACGGCAATAAGTTTGAGCGATGCGAACTGGTGTATTTAACTAACTGACAATCAAATTATAAAATAAAATGAATAGTGACGGCAGTAAACCATACGATCTGACCGATATAAAAGCAATGTGTGATGATAACATCTCATTTCTGGAAAAATTGGTAGCTGTTTTTATGGAAACGATTAGTGTAGAACTTGCAACCATACAGGAGGGCGCGGCGGCAGGCAACTGGGAAATGGTGAGCAAAGCAGCTCATAAAATAAAGCCCTCGCTTATTCATTTTGGTGTCACTTCGTTAAAGGATGTCGTATTAGAGCTTGAGCATTATCAAAATAGCGATCCCGCACATCTGAAAGCATTGGTTGCTCAATTAGTAGAAGTAATAAATGATGTACTGGTAAACCTGAAAGCCGAATTTTCGGGAGCGGCCTGATACTTATTTAATATTTAATATCCTTTTCACGCGCTTAATAGTGCCTTTTATCAGACCGCCATCAATCTGTATTCTGCGGTCTGTTGTCCAAACGATGGCTTTCGGGCTGGTTACCTGGTACAGCTTACCAAAACCTTTCTGGTTTAGCTTTAGTGCGAGGTAGCCATCTTCATTGCTGCCCGGCGGGTGATTAAAGCCATCAACCTGCAAGCCCTGCTCGCGCCTAAATCCCGAATTAAACCCGTATACATTTACCGCTTCAATACGGAAGTGTTTGTTATACCACTTGCTCAGGTCAGACAGGTATTCGTAAAAGAAATAGGTAAAACGACCAGTTTTTCCCACTGGGATGAAGGAGAAGCGACCATAAGTTATGGCTATATCATCACGCTCGGCCAGCGGTTTTATCATTTCCTCTATCCAATCTTTGGGGTATATGGTATCGGCGTCGGCATTTAAAATATATTTACCCTTTGCGTGGCGCAGGCCGCAATTACGGGCAGGGGTAATGCCCTGGATAGTTTCAAGTATGCAATTTACACCGCAGGCCTTTACAATACGCTCCGTGTCGTCTGTAGAATTGTTGTTAATTACATTGATCTCCACCGACCATCTGGTAACATTATTACAAAGTGACGAAAGCGTTTGCGCTATTGTAGCTTCCTCGTTATAAGCAGGTATGGAAACCGTAACATCAGGCGCGCCTTTTAAAAGTCTGCCGTATGCGCTTTTTACTTCTGCAAGTTCTGCATCGGTATAAACTTTACTAATAAGATAATTGCGAACGTACGGTGGTATAGCTAATGGGCGCATAACAATTGCAACAAGTTTATACAAATATGGTTTATTTCCGGCATGGTGTGTTGTACAAAAGTTCAATGGTTTTAAACTTCTATAAAATATTCTCTAATTTAAGGCAACCATTCTATAACCATTTGCGTGATACGGGTAATTAAAGCGATATTTACGTAAGCGATTAATTAAACCTACATGGGCGAAGAAGAGTTACATCAACTCATAAGGGGATGTTTAAAGCAGGACAGGAAGTGTCAGAAGATGCTTTATAAGGCATTTTACGGCTTTTCTATGGGTATTTGCCTTCGCTATGCTGGTAACCGCGGCGAGGCTGCTGAAGTGATGAACCAGGGTTTTTTTAAGGTTTTTACCCGCATTGAAAGTTACGACGCTGCCAAACCTTTTAAAGCCTGGTTGGGCCGCATAATGGTAAACACCTCTATCGATTATTACCGCTCCAATTTAAAAATGGCTTACGCCGACGATCTCGAGAAAGCCGAACACATCAGCGATGGCGATTTCGCCGACCGTAACCTGCGGTATGAAGATCTGCTGGCGATGGTGCAAAAGCTACCGCAGGCCTATCGTACTGTTTTTAACCTTTTTGCGATAGAAGGCTACACACATGATGAAATTGCAGAAATGCTGAACATCAACACCGGTACCTCAAAATCAAATCTTCACAAGGCAAGGCATAAGCTAAAATTAATGATTCAGGAGGCCGATGGTATGGCCGATAAAAGAAAATATAATAAGGGTGGAATGAATACGAACTCGATCGTGGCTATAAATAGCGCCGATATGAATAGCGGTATTGTCATCAATAAAAATATCTGGGGATAAAATGGAGAAGGATAGAGAATTAGATAATTTATTTAAACGTGGATTTGATGACCCGGCGCATCAGCCTGATTTCAGGGAGGATGACTGGGACGCCATGGAGTCCATGCTCGACGGAAATAAAAAGCGGGCAGGGATCGTTAGTTGGCTGCCGGTGCTGGCTGCCGTTGCTGCCATGTTGCTTATTGCGTTTGGATTATGGATGTTTATGTACAAAACACCAAAACAACAACAAACCGCGGTCCATCGTATATCACCAACAGATACTTCGAACATAG
>JBQCIS010000069.1:0-2525 GCA_051953515.1 Mucilaginibacter sp. | reverse complement strand
GGCGTCATAAATGGCACAGAGGTTATGTGTGGATTCCCGGCCACTGGTCATAAATGTATCAGATCATACAAAACAAAAGCGGCTGACCCATTACTAGGTCAGCCGCTTTTGTTTTGTATTGGCCGGTATTAATTATGGTTTGACGAATTATTGGTATTAGGACTGTTATCCTTACGCATCATCGCTTCCTTAATATATTTTACTGGGGCGCTGCCATAGCTCAGGAATTTTTCGTTAAAGGTTTTGAGCGAATAATTTACGCCCTGGTCTTTCTTCCATGCTTCGCGCAGGTCCATTATCTCTTTATAGCCGGTATAATAGCAATCCAGCTGAACACTGCTTACCGTAACACGTTGCCATTTATTCTCAGCTTCGGTTCTTTGCTGAAAGGCTTCTGTGGTCAGGAATTTTATGGCATCATCCTTTGTCATGCCTGAACTGTGCACGCTGTAATCAAGTATAGCATTACATACCGAACGCAGGTGCCATTTATACCACATCAGGCGCATTTCGGGTTCATTGCTGTCGTAGCCATTGTCCAGCATCATTTGTTCGCCATAAACGGCCCAGCCTTCTATCATGGCATTGTTGCCAAAAACAGATTTAATAAGGCTTGGCGACTGGTTGGCATAAACCAGCTGCACATAATGGCCCGGAATGGCCTCGTGCATGCACAATATCTGCAAGGTATAGTTGTTATACTCACGCAGGAAGCTTTCAGCAGCCTCGGGCGAATAACCGGCAAGGCTGCCCACGTTAAAGTACGATACGCCGTCCTTTTCATAAGGCCCGGGCGAACTCATTGATGCCCCTGCGCCGCTGCCGGCCATATAACCGGGCTCTTTGCGCACAGACAGTGGCTTGGATGGATCAAGTGTAAGCAGGTCTTTGGTGCGTACAAAGGCGGCCAGTTTTGGCAGCAATAATTCTATCGATGACTGGAAATTCTCCCTGTCTACATGTTTTGAAGAAATGGTATCCAGCATTTTGCTTATCAGCACCATACTGTCGGTTGGCATGGTTGTGGTGCCGAAATATTTGGGCCACAATTGCCTGCTCAGTTGCGCCATCTGGTGATGCACGTACTTCTTACGGTCCATTGCCGCGTTAAACATCTGCTGGGCGGTGTATTGCGATTGCAGTTCAAATTTAAACTTGTCGTCATAAAACTCCTTACCCAATCGGAAACTGCGCGGATGGTCGTTCTTCATGTTTTTCAGCCAGTCGGTAAAGCCTTTAACGGCTGTTGTGGCAGCTGCGGCCCTGTCCAGTATCTGCTTTTGCTCGGCATCCGGTATTTTTGATTTTTTCAGCGAATCCGCCAGGTCTTTTCCAAAAACCGAAAGGCCGTTCAGGTGCTGATCTATTGCCAGCGCGGTAAGCTCAGGTACCGGGTTTTTAATGTCCTTCTCGGCTTCCTTATAGTATTCGGGCACGTTGGCCATTTTTTCGTTAAAGTTGCGCAGGCGTTTATCCAGCGGGGCATAATGCTCGTTCAGGATATAGGCGAAACCGCCGAGCACATTGTAATAAGTTGGGTCCCACTCATATTGCTTTAACATTTCCAGCTGCCATTGCTGGTACTGCATCTGGTTCTGGATAATGTTATAATCCATTTGGTTTAATGGCGACAACTGCGTAATGGTATAACGTGACAGCGAATCGAGCTGCGACTTGTAGAAATCAAGCAATTTACCCCTGTTCTTACTGCTTGGTACTATCAGTAAACTGTCGTATTTATGATAACCTTCCTGGGTGGCCCAGTCGGGGTTCATCTTCCATAAATTATCCAGAAAAGTGCTTTCGTAGGTGGTAAATGTACCGTCGTCTTTCCTGCCGTCAGGAACAACAGAATCTTTTTTGCAGGCGTTAAACAGCACTATACAGGCTATCAGGGGCAATAATTTCCTCTTCACAATGGTTCAATTTGTTTTAGAGGATAAACTTAAAACATTTTAATTGAAAATAGGGCAATGAAACCTAAACGCGTGGGGAAATCACTTTTTAAAACTGAGATTCTTTGCTGTAGGATTTCTCCTGGATCACTACTCCGCCCTTCTTATTCTACCTATGCCATGTTTTTGGCTCAAAAAAGCGGGTAAAGGCCTGCCGGAAAACCGGGCCGGGAGTATGGCCTGGGGGCTGAAGGTTTTTTCCGGCTTGATCTTTTGGTTACTTTTGGATCAAGCCAAAAGTAACAGCCTAAGCGGCAATTGAGCGGTTGAAGCGACAGGTAGTGAACTATAAAACCACAGCCGTTCGCAATCTATCGTGCAGAGATTGCCGCGTCGTTGCGCTCACACTGCCCTGCTCACTCCTCGCAATGACGCGGTTTTATATTTCGTCACTGGACGCCTCAATTTTATATCTCGATGACAGCGTTTTTGTTGCATCTTCAAAGTGCCGGACATATTAATGTCAATTAAAATTAGCCGGGTATTAGTTTTAATACTGAATAGTTAATTTCGGCTATTGCAACTATTCACATCAACCGTTGTTTAAACAAAAAACAGAACAAGTAATGG
>JBQCIS010000068.1:0-13577 GCA_051953515.1 Mucilaginibacter sp. | reverse complement strand
GATAAAACGGAGGTTTTGCGCAGCTTACATAACAGGTTGTTTTAATTTCGGATATCGGATTTTCAATTTCGGATTTTAGTTCCGTCATCCCGAACTTGTTTCGGGATCTCATCTAACCTGCGGGTTGCAAGATGAGGTGCTGAAACGAGTTCAGCATGACCATAAATATTTTACAATAATGTTCAATCAAAATATCATCAACAGTTTCCAACAATACGAAACACCTTTTTATTACTACGACCTTGGCGTATTGCGCCAGACTTTAGAGGCCTGCACCACGGCATCAAATAAATATGGCTTCCATGTGCACTATGCCATGAAGGCTAATTTTAACCCTAAAGTGCTGGATATGATCCACTCTTATGGTATCGGTGCGGATTGCGTAAGCGGCAACGAAGTGAAGGCCGCCATAGCGCATGGTTTTGGTAAAGAGAATATCGTATTTGCAGGTGTAGGAAAATCAGACAGGGAAATAAACGAGGCGCTGGATGCCGATATCTTCTGTTTCAACGTAGAATCAGTGCAGGAGTTGCATATCATCAACGAACTGGCAAAGGCGAAAAATAAGACAGCCAAAGTAGCAATCCGCATTAACCCGAATGTGGATGCGCATACGCATCATTTTATCACCACAGGGTTGGACGAAAACAAATTCGGTATTAACACCTGGCAGCTGCATGATGTGGCCGAAGCCTTACACAATTGCCCAAACATTCAGTTTACAGGCATCCATTTCCATATTGGTTCGCAAATAACGGATATGGAGGTGTACAAAAATCTTTGCACCCGTGTTAACGAAATGCAGGATTGGTTTGAAGATCATGGATTCCAGGTAAAAGTACTAAATACCGGCGGTGGCTTAGGCGTTGACTATCATAATCCGGACACCAATGCTTTCAGCGATTTCGAAAGCTATTTTAAAGTATTTAAACAGTTTCTGAATGTAAAACCCGGTCAGGAAGTGCATTTTGAACTTGGGCGCGCGCTTGTAGCGCAATGTGCATCGCTCATATCAAGGGTACTGTATGTAAAAAACGGCCAGAAAAAAAACTTCCTGGTACTGGATGCCGGCATGACGGAACTCATCCGCCCGATGCTGTACCAGGCGTATCATGATATTGAGAATTTAAGCCAGGAGTCCGGAAGTCCGGAAGTCGGAAAGTCAGAAAAGACCGTTCACTACGATGTAGTCGGCCCTATCTGCGAAAGTACTGATTGCTTCCGTAAGGATGTGGAACTGCCCGAATCATTCCGCGGCGACCTGATCGCGATACGTACAGCTGGCGCTTATGCAGAGGTAATGTCGTCAAACTACAACCTGCGCGATAAGGCGGAGAGCGTTTACTCGGAATAGTTTACAATTCCATAAAGCACTGTCAGAAGTTTAGATTGCAAAAACCACCGGCGATACCCGCCGGTGGTTTTTTTGTTATATAACTACTCACGCAATCAACTTAATCCGCCACTCACCTTTCACTAATTCCATAATTAATTACTAATTTGCCTGTTTATTTAACCCTCATTATGAAATTTATTTATGCAACCTTAGCCATGGCTGTACTGGCCTCGGCAACCTTAGCGCAAAACACCAAGCGAACGGTATCTGTTACCGTAAATGACTCCACGGTTGAGAAAAAAGACACTATTCCCGACAGACCCGTTATCACCTATCATCAGGTTACCGTTGATGGCAAAACCATTTCGTACAAAGCGACAGCAGGCTATATGCCCATGCGCGATAAGGATGAAAAACTGATAGCCAAGATATTCTATGTGGCCTACACCGCCACCAACAGCGGCGAAGCTAAAGAAAAACGCCCCGTAACCTTTGTATTTAATGGCGGCCCCGGTTCGGCATCTATATGGCTGCACATGGGCGCTATTTCGCCGGTGCGCGTGAAGTTTGCCAATGCCAAAGGCGATGCTCCTGCCCCGCCATACGAATATGGCGCAAACCCCTACACCTGGCTCGGCTTTACCGATATGGTGTTTATCGATCCAATATCTACAGGCTACAGTCGGGCCTATAAAGGTGTGGACGTAAACCAGTTTCACGGCTATAACGAGGACCTTGCATCAGTAGGCGATTTCATCCGCCTGTATATCACCAAAAATGAGCGTTGGGCAAGCCCTAAATTTATTGCCGGCGAAAGCTACGGTACTACACGTGCCGCGGGTTTATCTGGCTATCTGGCCGAACGTTATAATATTTATCTGAACGGCATTACACTGATCTCTTCTGTTCTCAACTTCCAGCTGATCGAGTTCAAGAATGGCAACGATATGCCGTATATCTATTTTCTGCCTACTTATGCTAACACGGCGCAATACTACCGCAAGCTAAGTCCTGAATTGCAGGCTTTAACTCCTGCCGAACTCACCAAACGTTCGGAGGTATTCGCTAATGGCACCTATAGTACGTTTTTAAGTCTGGGCGACCAGGCATCACCTGAGCTTGTGAATAAGGTTGTGGACTCGCTGAATTACTTTACCGGCATACCTAAAGATTATATTCGCAGGGCCAATGAACGTATCACCGATTCGCGTTTCTTTAAAGAGGTGCTTCGCGACGAAGGCAAGATCGTGGGCCGTTACGACAGCCGTTTCAGCGGCGAAGATCCGGATGATGCCGGCGAATATCCGTCTTATGACCCAAGCGATGCCAACCTGAGCGGATTGTTTGTAGGTGTAATGAATGCATACGTGCGCAAAGAACTGAATTACAAAAACGATATCCCTTACGAGGCGCTGACCAATGTTTGGCCATGGAGCTTTAAAAACTCTGAGAACGCTTTCTTAGACGTATCTGAAACCCTGCGGAGCGCCATGACCCAAAATCCGCATCTGAAAGTGAACATGGTTTGTGGTTATTATGACCTTGCTACCCCGGTTTTTAACGCGGAATATGTGGTTCACCATTTAGGCTTGCGTTCTGACCTGAAGAACAACATCATCCTTAACTACTACAAAGCCGGTCACATGGTTTACGTAAGCGACGAAACCGATGCCAAGTTTAAAACCGATGCCGAAGCGTTTTATAAGATGGCGCTGAAGTAATTGTTAACGCAATAAATAAAAAGAATGTCATTTCGAACCTGCATTAGCACAGGGCTGAGCCATAAGGGCAGGTGAGAAATCTTATGCGCCATGGAGGTAGCGACCTGTATAGTGCATAAGATTTCTCCTCGCACCGCGCACATTCCCCTTCTGCTCGTTCGAAATGACATATTTGTTGTAATGGATAATTGCATAGTGACCTCAGGTTGCAATTGACCACCTACTTCGCCCAAACCCTGTTCTCTACCTTTAACCTCACCCAAAGCATTGCAGCGTTTAATATACTGAAGACAACGGCGGTATAATACAGGTGAAAAACCAGCGGGATGATAGCCACTTCGCAAACCACTACAAAATAGTTAGGATGCTTAAATAATTTGTATGGCCCTTTCATTACAGGCGAAGCGCCCGGCACACGGAATATCTTCGTGTTCCAATACCTGCCTAAAGAGGATAGTACCCATATCTTAAATGACAGCAGCAGGATATAAATAATGAGAAAAGCAAAGTCGATCTGTTTAGGTCCGCCGAACCAGTATTCCGCTATCAGCGAGCCGATGAACAGCGTATGCAGCGCGATCATGTACGGGTAATGCTCCTTGCCGTATTCTATAGCGCCTTGGGATTCAAGCCATTTCTGGTTGCGTGAAGACACATAAAGCTCCATTAACCGCTGAAAAATGATGAAAAGGACAAACAGGATGAAATACATGGAATAAATTTAGTTAGTTCTTCATCTTCAGCAAAACCATTTCGCACGAAAAACCCGGGCCCATAGCAAGCATCAGGCCATAGCCGTCTTCAAAACCTTCTTCCATAAATTTCTCCAGCACATATAACACCGTCACGCCCGACATATTGCCATTTTCGTTCATCACGGTGCGCGTATTCTTTAAAAAATCACCTTCAACCGGTAATGCATCTTTATAGGCATCCAGCACTTTTTTGCCTCCGGGGTGAAAAATAAAGTTTTTAATGTCGCTAAGTTGTAGATTGTGCTTTGACAGGAATTCGGTGATATCTTCCAGTACATGTTCGTTAATAAATGTAGGGATATCTTTTGAGAACAGTACCTTAAACCCTGAATCCTGGAACTCCCATCCCATCACATCCAGCGAATCATAATACAATTTACTGTTGGCAGCAAAATAGGTAACGCGCTCGTCTTTGCCATGGTTGTCGCCCTTTATAATGCAAGCTGCAATACCATCCGAAAACAGGCTCGACCCAATAAAATTACTTTTGCTGTAATCATTCTTCAATAATGTGAGCGAGCATAACTCAACCGCCACCACCAGAACTATGGCATCCGGATTAGCCTTTGCTACATCGCTGGCCTTTGCCATGCTAGATACACCGCCGGCGCATCCCAGGCCCCAAAGCGGCATACGGCGTACATTGGGGTTTAATCGCAGCTTATTAATGATCTGCGCGTCCATACTTGGCGTTGCCAGCCCGCTGGTAGAAATGAACAGGATATCGGTAATGTCTTCCTTTTCCAAACCGGCTTTATTAAGGCACTCCGTTATGGCTTGTACAGAAAATTCAAGAGATGTAGCAATATAATCGTTGTTACGCTGCTCAAAGGTAGTATTGCCTGTATAATAAGGTATGGGCATGCAAAAATTGCGCGTTTTGATCTCTGTATTATCAAAGGCAAATATCAACCGGTCGGTTTGCGGAAAACTGGCAGAAAACATACGGTGTGCCTGTTCTTTCACCTCTTGCTGGGTAGTTTTATATGGTAGATCGATCGTTGCGACCGCTGTTATTGATGGCATATATTTTTTATGGTAGATACGGATTCCGGACCGGGCCGGTTGCTCGATAAAATAAATAATACAGCAATGTAAACGTATTAATGGATAATTAACCAATACCGGGCGATATTGTTATCCGTTATTTTGAAAAATGTTATCGGGGAAATGCGAACAAGGGTGCGCTGTAACTGCTAACAGCAAAGGGTACGGATAAAGGGCTTATACGTAACGATAAATCACCTTATGTAAAAAACTTACCGGCCCAATATACCGGGCCGGTAATAATATTATGCTAATTAATAGCGAGCGCTTTTCTGCGGGAAAGTGGACATGTAGCAGGTTAAGCCCATCAGGAAAATAACTGAAGAGCCAAAAACAGGCCACAAGGTTGACTTAACACCGTACACATAGCACCAGAAACCGTTTGAATCAACCGCGTTATCAGTTACCGGGTGCCAAAATAAAATTGTAAATAAAACAATGCAGATCGCTGAGATCACCATTATAGTTAAGCTTGCCTTTTTCATATATATGCACTTGTAGTAAGTGCTGCAAAGTTAAAAATGTTTATGATGTTTTATAGGATAATTTTATGAACATTAAGATCAGTTCAATTTATTGCCTTTATATGGTAATGTTAATAAATGGCGCCGAAAACGGGCTTATGCGACGGCATTCCGGGGGGCATAGCGATTAGATATTCACTATAAATATGTTGCGGTTTCTGTTATTGATGTATTCATACTTTAGCTCGTCAACACTTTGTTGGGCGAGCATAATGCCCAGGCCGCCAATCGGCCTGTCTGCAAATGGCTCATCCAGGTCATCATGAACAGGCAACATGTGCTGCACCGGGCTAAACGGCACTGCATCATCCTCTAAAATAACGGTAACATCGCTTTCGCCGGTGACAACTGTAACATCAATTTTGCCATCGGTAACGCCAGCAAGCGGATAACCATAACGCGCAATGTTGTTTGCTATTTCGCCAATAGCCAGGCAAAGCGCATGAGTTTTCCGGTTATCAGCACCTGCAGCCAGTGCTTTTTCGGCCACAAAATCACGTATTGGCCCTAACTCATTAATTACTGCATCAAAAGTTTGCGTTTCTGTAAAATGCTGATTAAGGGATGGTATTATAAACCACATGTACACAATATATTTTATTGTTATAAAAATGTCCAACACACTGGCACATCTTCTATCCCAACCTATTCAGTTACACTAAAATTTATATTTCGGCCAATGGCTAAAGCGTCTTTAAATATATTGCCTAAAAGGCGAAAAGCCCTGTTAAACATTACAAAAAAAGCATTTTTATATGTATGAGTTAAGTTTTTGAACTGAGCCGAACATCAGCTCATTACATCGATAAGATTTCCCTTTGAAACTACTTCATAAATCGAGAGAAACACAACCTTGAATAATGAGAATACCGCGTACCGCCCATTAAAACAAAACGGGCCGCATGCGGTACGCTAATAAGGTATAATGACGATTTATTTTTCCCTTTTGATCATGAAGGCATTTGCCAATTTATCCATGCCGATCTTTGGATAATACTCCATAGCTGTTGGTGCAGAAAGCAGCAACAGCATACTTTCCGGACTGATCGCCTTACGGGTAAGCGCAACGAGTTCTTTCCCAATACCCAGCTTCTGGTATTCAAGCCGTACAGCCAGGTCGGACAGATAACAGGCGTAGCAAAAGTCTGTGAGCGAGCGGGCGACGCCTACGAGCAGGTCGCCATCCCAGGCGGTTACCACCAGGTTTGAGTTGGCGTACATTTTGGCAATGCGGTGCGCATCGCCTGTGGGGCGGTTAAGGCCTGAGCTGTTGTAAACGTCAATGATCTCGGCAGTTGTAGGGACGATGGTAGTTTGATAGGTAATATTCATCTTGTAAAAGGTTATTCAGGTATGCGGCCGGTTGTAATGCCAACACGGTTCCAGGCGTTCATCGCGATAATGCCCATCATTACTTCGGTTAAATAAGTTTGTCCAAGTACCTCAAGGGCGTTGTTGTACACTTCGTCGGATACGCCGTGTTGATGGATCAGGGTTATTTCTTCGGCAAGGGCCAATATGGCACGCTCTTTTACGGTAAACAGGTTGGTTTCGCGCCATGCTGTGAGCAGGAAGATACGCCGCGGGTCTTCGCCATATTTCAGCGCGTCCTTTATATGTTTGTCGATACAAAAGGAACAACCATTGATCTGAGACACACGGATTTTGATCAGTTCGGCATCGGTTTTTGTAAGCGAGGTTTCCGCGAGGTATTTCTCTAAGCCCATCATTGTCTGAAAGGCTTTAGGATCTGCTTCGTTAAGTTTTTTTCTGTCTGACATTTTATACGGGTATCTGTACGTGTCAAAAATAACACCTTTACTGGCAGCCTATAGTATCCAGATTTTACATTCCGGATAGTCCAGATAGAAAGGCCAATTTGGGGCATAATCAAACTTACGAGTTTCTAAAGCTTCGTAAGTTAATGCACGCTTCGTTATTGCAAAAAAATAGCGATGGGTTTAAAACCCATCGCTATTGAATATTGTAGTTTGCAACAGCCAGCTCTTACATGTAAGCTCTGTCCTTCTTACCTTCCATCCAGTTTACAAAGGCGCGGTTAACTACTTTGTTACCGCCAGGGGTTGGGTAATCGCCGCTGAAGTACCAGTCGCCGAGGTGATCCGGGCATGCTTTATGCAGATTATCGAGGGTTTGGTAAATTACCTGCACCTCGGCAGTAATCTCTTTTGGTGTAATGATCTTAGCAATGCGATCGGATATCTCCTGATCGGTAAACGGCTCGTAGATAGCTTTTACGTAGTTCTCTACCTTTTCTTTTGGCAGTTCAGCGCTCTTCTTGCATTTCTGATAAACATCAAGGATCACGTCGTCTTTACCGGCCTCTTTTAGCAGGCTGATCGCCGCTTCAAAAGCCACAAACTCGCCCATGCGCGACATATCGATACCATAGCAATCCGGGTAGCGTATCTGCGGCGCTGATGACACCACCACTATCTTTTTCGGACCTAAGCGATCCAATATTTTCAATATACTTTGTTTCAGCGTAGTACCGCGCACTATTGAGTCGTCCAGTGCAACCAGTGTATCTACACCTTTGTTAACCAACCCGTATGTGGTATCATACACATGTGCCACCATTTCGCCGCGGTCGGCATCCTGGGTGATAAAGGTGCGCAGTTTTACGTCCTTAATCGCTATTTTCTCCACGCGTGGAGCAATACTTAACACCTCGGTTAGTTCCTCGTCGCTGATCTTGTCTTCGCGGTTCAGCAGCTTTTCTTTCTGATAAGTTTTAATGTATTTGTGTACACCTTCAACCATACCATAGAAAGCTACTTCGGCAGTATTAGGGATGTATGAGAAAACGGTATTCTTTATATCATAGTTAACCGCATCTAATATCTGCGGGCACAGCAAGCGGCCTAATTGCTTACGCTCGCGGTAAATAGCGGCGTCGCTGCCGCGTGAGAAATAGATACGTTCAAACGAGCACGATTTCTTTTCAAGCGGTTCCCTGAATTTATCTTCGCTGATACGGCCGCTCTTCTTAACAATAAGCGCGTGACCGGGTTTTACCTCTTTAATTTCTTCCAGCGGTATATTAAACGCGGTTTGGATAGCCGGCCGTTCCGAAGCGGCAACTACTATTTCATCGTTGTAGTAATAATATGCGGGGCGGATACCTGTAGGGTCGCGCATAATAAAGGCGTCGCCATGCCCGATAATACCGGCAATGGTATAACCGCCATCCCATGAGCGGGCCGATTTACGCAGGATCTTGGCAACGTCCATATCATTAGCAATCAGTTTACTGATCTCCATGTTGTCGTCTAAACCCTCGCGTTTGTACTGATCAAACAGTCCCTGGTTCTCGGTATCGAGGAAGTGGCCTATCTTTTCGAGCACGGTAACGGTATCGGCTTTTTCTTTAGGGTGCTGACCGAGGTCGTATAACTGCTGCAGCAGCTCGTCAACATTCGTCATGTTGAAGTTACCTGCTATCACCAGGTTACGAGTCATCCAGTTATTCTGGCGCAGGAATGGGTGACAGTTTTCGATGCTGTTTTTACCGTGGGTACCGTAACGCAGGTGCCCCAGCAAAACCTCGCCCGCGAAACTCACATTCTGCTTCAGCCATTCGGCATCCTGCATCTTTTCGGGCGATTCCTTTTCAATGTCGGCAAACTTCTTTTGTATGTATTCAAAGATGTCTGCAACAGCGTTTGAAGCCATTGAACGGTGGCGGCTGATGTAGCGTTTGCCGGGTTCAATATCCAGTTTAATGGTAGCAACGCCCGCTCCGTCCTGCCCGCGGTTATGCTGTTTCTCCATTAAAAGATATAGTTTGTTTAATCCGTACAGCGCAGTTCCGTACTTCTTCTGGTAATATGATAGCGGCTTTAAAAGACGAATGAACGCCACGCCGCATTCATGTTTGATCTGATCACTCATGATTCGCTATGAGCACGCAAAGGTAAAATTTTAACGCATATCTGTCCATACCCAATTGTCATAAATTGGTACTAATTGTTAGAGAATTATAAACAGATTGTTAATATAGTTGGTGAGTGGTTGAATAGGTTGACTGAGTGAGTGGTTAGTTTTTTAGCCCCAGAGGACATGAAGAGTAAAAACACAGAGGCTACAGAGTTAATAATCTCCGTGCTCTCTGTGTAAACCTCTGCGCTCACTGTGGTTAATATCTCCGCCCTTGAATTTATTATAAGGTTACTGCTTTACCAATTTATACACATCATCCACATCGTATATGTATAACGTTTTGCCGTTATCATCAAACTCAAAAAAGAATCCGTAGGGTTTATTATAAAACTTGTCATTGGCCAAAGCATCCAACACCATCTTTTGCCCGTGTGTTTCAAAAATAAGATTGCCATTATCGCGGCTGCATGCTACGGTTATACCATTGGATGCGCCCTTATAAGTGCCCGGATATTTATTCAGTAAACTATCGCTCAATATTACCGGCTGAAAAGTTGGAATCTCGCAAGGCATATCAAAGCATATTTTCAGCACATCGTCTAATATTTCTGCCTTGGGGTAAGCTTCGGCATTGGTACAAAAAGCCAGCGACAGTTTATCCTTTGGGTAGATCTGTAATGATGATGCAAAGCCTTCCGTTTTACCGTTATGCCCGAAACCATGATGTTCGCCTTCCTCGTATGGGAAAATACCCATACCATAACCGTCAACCATGGTGGTCATTTGGGTAAAGGACGCCTTACTAACCAACTTTCCATCGAACAGTGCGTTAATAAACTTCAGCATATCAGAGGTGGTAGAAATAATAGCGCCCGCACCGCTGAAATTATTAAGATCAACCACCTTATCAGCTTTCCATTTGCCATTGAAATATTTGTATGAGGCTGCTTCGGTCAGTTTCCCCTCAGTACCGGCATAATAGGTTTGGGTAAGGCCAATCTTGCTAATAATCCTTTTATTTACCAATTCTTTATAGGGCTTGTTGGTTATCTTTTCAATTATGTAACCCAGTAAAAGGTAGTTGGAATTATTGTAATCGGCTTTAGCGTTAGGCTCGAAGTCTGTTTTTTGCTGTTTGATGAAATTGAGCAACTGTTCGTGCGTATGCGGCTTATCTTTCCAGTCGTCGAAACTCCCGTTACTCGTAAAGTTGGCCAAACCGCTGCGATGGTACATCAGTTCGCGTATGGTAATGCGTTTTGCATTTGGCAAATCAGGAAAAAACTTGCTTAAGGTATCATTGAGTGAGAGCTTTTTTTCGTCTATTAACTGGAAAGCCATTACTGCAGTAAACATTTTGGTAATGGAGCCCAAACGATAGGCGGTATTAGCATCGGCTTTTATCATTTTTACACTATCCATTATAGCGTAACCGGTTGAGCGCTGGTAAACTATCTTACCATCCTTTTTAATGGCGATGCCAACCATACCCAGGTTGTGCTTATCCAGGTTATTAAAAAGACTATCCAGTTTGGCACTGTTGATTTGCTGCGCGAAAGAAACTGCACTGATAAGCAGCGATAAGAGCAAGGCAAGGGCTTTTTTCATGATACTGTGAATATAATCATGCTATATGACTTATAAAAAGGGCGATAGGTTACAGTTGCCTGAACTCGAATTATAGAATTTCAGGAATTTATAGAAGTTAGCTTACAATCGGCTAATTCCTAAAATTCTATAAATTCGAATTCAGACTATTTACTGAATCCCACAAGTTTATGCAGCGTACCGGGATTGTAAACATGCTCGCCCTGTATAACCGTCGTTACATTACGTATTTCCCGGATATTTTTCATCGGGTCGCCGTTTATGATAATAATATCGGCCTTTTTACCTTCACTGATCGATCCCATGTATTTATCCATTTTCATTACTTTGGCCGGGGTAATAGTAGCCGTCTGGATGGCATCTGCCGGAGTTAAGCCGGCCTGCACATAAAGCTCCAGTTCGCGCGGAACACTGAAACCGGGGAATCCCTGATCGGTACCGGCAATGATGGTTACCCCTGCATCGTGCAGTACTTTTACTATTTTAACCATACTTTCATAAACCGGTCTGAATTTTCTGGCGCCGGTAGAGTCCTGGCCGGTATTTTTCAGCAAAGCCTGTAATGGCAAAGGCAGTGTATAAAATGCGGGTTCCATTTGGGTAATGTCGTCATTTACATTCCGGAAACTCATCTCAAAAACACCTAATGTCGGGTCGATCACTACATTATGCTGTTTAATAAAATTGATAGCCGCCACGCTTGTCGAATCCTCGAAGTTGATTGAATGATCTTTATTCTTTTTCATGATGGAATACACGTATTGTACATGGTTCACCATATCCATACCCGAATCAACGCCCTGTTGCAAGGTCATTCCAAAAGGGATATGCCCAGTAACAGTTAGGTGCTGCTTGTGTGCTTCATCACAAATTGCCTTTACAATGGCCGGTTTTACCGAGCTATATATCTTGATCTGCACAAAACCGTTATTTTTATAACGGTCAACACATTTTATGGCTTCTTCTTTGGTGTCCGCCTGGATAATGCCCAAAGCGTAAGGACCCTTGCCGTCAATAATACCGGCTTTCAGTATCTCCGGACCAACACCGCGACCTTTATCTATCGCCTCTTTTATCGCGTTAATAAAGCTGAACTCGTTGCCGCAATCGCGTACCGTTGTTACGCCGGCGGCAAGATAAGCGGGCCCCCATTCGGCTTGCTCAAAGTGGGCATGCATGTCCCACAAACCCGGCATAACCGTTTTGCCTTTCGCATCAATAACTTTTGCGTTTTTAGGCACAGTCACCTCGCCGGCTTTACCTACTTTTTTAATAATGCCATTTTCTATCAGCACAACCGCATCCGGAATGGTAGTTTCATTCACCACATCCAGCACCGTTCCATTTTTTATCACAATCACTTTATCAGGGGCGGTTTTTATCGCTGCCGACCGGGTAAACAAACGCATACTGTAAGTGGCTGTTTTACCTATCAGTTCAGGCAACAACGATTCATATTGCTCGCGCATAGCCTCAAACTTGTCAAATTCGGCATCGTTGGTCATTACGCCTATTAGTTGGCCCTGCCTGTCGGTCCATACAAATTCATTCCCCCATATCAATCCGCCTATAGCATATCTTTCCAGTATTAGTGGTTTACCCTCAAACGTAAGGGTATCCATTCCGTCATGGTGTATCTGCACCGAGCCATCAGGCAGCGTATGAATATTGGCAGGCTCTTTATGATTTTTCCAATATTGTATCAGAACCTGCTGCACAATTACCGGCGCGTATCCGGCTATGGGGAAGGTAAGCGGCTGAAGCGCCTTATCAGAAACGGCATCATCAACTTTAACATGCGCCGTACTACCTTTTATAACAACAGTATCATTTACAGATACGCTTCGGGCAACTTTGCCTTTTATATCAAGTTCGAGCGGTTCCAGCACCGGGTTTACCCTTAGTTCTGTTTTTAACGGAACAGCCTGGCCACGGTCGACGAACTTAAAGTCGGACACATAAGTTTTTGAATCTTTATTATTAATGATATGGTAAACTTCCTTGCCAATATGCTGCTGAAACTTATGCAGCAGGAATACGCCGCTGTCTGCCGGGCTTTGCGCAAACGCGGCAAGGGCTAACAGGGATAGTGTGATTGAGAAAAGCGTTTTTTTCATAAGAGGTCAGGGCTATACATTGATCCTCTAAGTTATCACTTTTTACAAAGGATGCTATAAAAGAAAAATCCCGGTTAACTGAATAACCGGGATGCATGTGTGAACCCGAATTTATAGAATTTCAGGAATTATTTGAAGAAAAACTAACTTTTGAAAAATTCTTAAAATTCCACAAATTCGGGTTCAGACCTTATAATTTCTCACCGTGCTGGCTAATATCCAGACCAACAGCCTCTTCTTCGGCAGATACCCTTAACGGCGATATCATGTCGGTGATTTTCAACAGTAATAACGAACCGAAGAATGCGAATATTGATACTGCTACCAACGCTATACATTGTACAATAAACAGGTGCGTATGGCCAAAGAACAAACCATCGCCGGTAGTATTGCCCGGATTTACATTACGGTTGGCAAAAACGCCGGTTAATAGCATACCTACCATACCACCTACACCGTGGCAAGGGAATACGTCGAGTGTATCATCAATGCTGGTGCGTGTGCGCCACTCAACAACGAGGTTACTTACTATCGCCGAAATGATACCGATAGCCAGCGAGTGCGGT
>JBQCIS010000067.1:0-13621 GCA_051953515.1 Mucilaginibacter sp. | reverse complement strand
TGACCGCGCATCCAGTATCGCATCACACCCTGGAGAAAAATTGTTTACGTTGTCTGTAACTGCGATACCCAGGTCACTTTGCTTCAGTGCCCCTGAATCGTTCAATCCATCGCCTATCATCATCACTTTTCCATCACGTTGCTGTACCGATGCAACAAAATCCAGCTTATTTTGAGGGGTTTGATTAAAATACATGTGATCAGGCCCGGGGAAAAACCGGAGCAGATTGTCTTTCTCATGATTACTATCCCCCGAAAGCAGATATAAACGATATTCGCTATCTAAACCAGCAATTTTTTCCATGCCGGCTCTGTAGTTATGCGCCACAGAAAAGTACCCAAGATATACGCCATCTATCAATACATGCGCCATCGTAACATTGGGTGTTTCTATAAAGTGCCCAAAAACAAGCGGCCCATTTCCAACCAAAAGCCTGTGGCCATTTATTTTGGCATCTATCCCTTTGCCTGCTATTTCAGAATATTCGTTTACAGGCAACTTTGGCATGTCGCCCAGATAGCGGCAAATCATCCGCGACAGTGGATGCGTGGAGTTTGTACAAGCACTGTAGATAAGCTGCTTTTGCTCGCCTGTTAATCCGGCCTGCATTTTTATGCTGTTGCTGTCGCCGGTGGTAATGGTGCCTGTTTTATCCATCACTATTGTGTCTATAGCAGCCATTTGTTCTACCACACGGGTGTTTTTGAGGTAGAAAAAGTTACGGTCGAAAATGCTGAGCGCAGCAGACATGGTGAATGGCGTACTTAAGGCCAAAGCACACGGACAAGCCACAATCAATACAGCAGTAAATGCGCCTAAACCTCGTTTATAATCAAATGGCAGCCACGCCAAAAGTGACCCGACAGCAATTGTAAGCAACGCAATGGTAAAGTATTTGCTCACCTTTTCGTTAAAAGTTTGCATACGGTTATCCTGCTTGCGGGTAAAGGCCTCGTTGTTCCAGAGCTGGGTGAGGTAACTTTGAGAAACCGACTTTACTACTTCCAGTTCGATAGCTTCTCCCATCTGGCGGCCACCGGCATATATTATTTCGCCTAATGTTTTATTTACCGGTACCGACTCGCCTGTTACAAAGCTAAAATCAATAAGTGCATTGCCTTTTAATAAAATTGCATCTGCCGGTATGATCTCATTATGACGGACAACCATCCGCTGCCCTTTATGCAATTTGGAAAGCGGCACCGGCTTTTCCTTATCATGATCAATTACCTGCACCGCGACTGGAAAAAATGAACGATAATCGCGCTCGAAAGATATATGATGGTATGTTTTACGCTGAATAAATTTGCCTATCAGCAGAAAAAACACCAGGCCGCAAAGCGTATCGGCAAAACCGGCACCCGTATGGGTTGTTACTTCAAAGAGCGTACGCAGAAACAATACTGCAATACCCAGTGCAAGCGGAAAATCGATATTCAGCATACCGTTCCGGAGGTTATTCCAGGCTGAAGTAAAATAGCAGCGGCCGCTGTAAAGTATTACGGGCAGGGTAAATGCCAGGTTAATAAAGCCAAAGAAGTGTCTGTAAGTTTGTTCGTAAACCGAAATACCAAAGTATTCCGGAAAACTTAGCAGCATCACGTTACCAAAACAAAACCCGGCAACGGCTATCTTTTTCACCAGGTTATCCTGATCAGCAAGGTTTTGTTCCTTGATTACATCCTGTAAGTTGATAACAGGCTCGTAACCAATATCGTAAAGCAGTTCTACCAATTGCTGCAGGTGCAGTTTGTTATGATCGAACTTAACGTTAAGTTGTTTTTTGAGAAAATCAACCCGGCTGTATTGAATAGCCGGATCAAGTTTATTTAATTGCTCCAGCAACCACAGGCATGAGCTGCAATGGATCTGCGGAATATACAGCGTTATAATGCTGATACGGTCGTCCTTATAATCAACCAGTTTGCTAATGATCTCTGCATCGTTCAAATAATCAAACCTTTTATCCGTACGGTCGCGACTGGTGCCGGGGTGATCATTATATCTATAATAATTGCACAGTTTGTTTGCAGAAAGTACCTGGTAAACGCTGCTGCATCCCTGGCAGCAAAACGATTTGCCGTCGAAAGAAAAATCGGATGATGAACAATCATTACCGCAATGGTAACAGCTCGTTTTCTCCAATATAGAGCTTTGAATCATAGTTTAAATTTCTATTTTTCAAAACTGCCATACTTTTTAATGGTGAGGAATGATATGCTACGTTCAAAAATGTGACTTTGATCACATTTTATTCATTGCTATAGAAGAAGGGAAAATGATTAATGGCACTTTTAAATTGCCATACAACGCATTTTTAAATCCACATATCAGGGTTTCATCTCCGGCAATGCCGCCTTGCGGATAAACAAGCGCCAATGCTTCGGCACCGCATTCTTTTACAACAAACTCCATATCTGTTTTGTCTATCTCATCCGGAATATTATAATGATATATCCTGCCATAGTCAATGGTCGTTATTTTGTCGCGCATTATTGCATTCCAGGCAAATTGCTGCTCTTTATCAAGCGGCCGTGGCGCATTTACCTGCGTGAGCATAACTGAAGCCGCAGAAATGCTTGCCAACTGGCATAACTGGCCGATCGCATCACGATCGTCTGCACTTATTTCAGTGAGAAAAACAAATTTCTCGCTATATCGTACCGGCATATCTTCCGAAATCACAATGACTGGGGCATTCGCATTCAATAACAACTGCTCAAATTTCGGACTGATCATGAGGGAGGATGCGCCATAATATACGTCACCGGCAACAATAATATATTTAATAGCGGGATGCTGAAGGTCATTAACTTCAGCCTCCGGCTGATCGATATCAATATCAGCATCTGCATTTACAGGAGCGCCGGCCAGATTGACCATTGATGCGATGAGTATATCGGCCTGAACCCTTTTTGCCAAATGTGCTGCATAATTAACAGCCCTCTTTGCCGGCTGGTCGCCATCCGTTATTACCAGTATCAAATCCATTTGTTAAGATGTTTCTTTTATTTACGTGTAAAATTGAAGGATGGATTTCTTTAAAAAATTGATGGCAGTTGGATTAATAAATGACTTTCATCAATATTTATCGCTTTCCTGTCTTTTTAAAATAGGCTCAGGTATTTAATTAGGTTTGGGTTGAATGGGATCTACAAAAAAGCCTGTAATCAGGCCCGAGGTAAATGAACATAATAGGATAAAGCATCGCACTGACAACATTAGTCAGCCTACTTAAAAAAGAGAACTCAGACTACCCCGCACTAAAAGTTGCATGTACATTTATTGTCCAAGATATAAATAGCATTTTCCTCCAGTGACTGCAGTAGCTTACCCGTCAATTCAATGTTCCCTTCAGACTATCAGCCCAGGTAATCAGCCTTTGCTTTTCAACTTCTGAAAGAATGGCATTACGGTGAATTATGGTATAGATACTCATTGGCATTTCTCCTTCCTTCACCTCGTCGATCAGACCGCTCAATTTATGCCGTTTTTGCGAAAGACTATAACTGCTAAACTCGTCGAAATTAAGCTCTCCTTTACCTTCATTAACATCATGGGCAAGCAGCCAGGCCACAGGCTGAATGTTGTTATACCAAGGATAATAAGTATTGTTAGAATGGCAATCGTAACAGCTGCGTTTAAGCACAGCCTGAACATCGTTAGGCACCGCATAGTGTTTATCTATACTATTTACATACGGGCCGGAAGAAATATTTTTCGCCGGACGAATGAATTGGATTACAATGAATATCACCAATAGCGCCAGAAGTATTCTCCTTATTATTTTCATAACATATGGCTTAAACTTTCACACCAAATAAATAGCCCACCAGAGCAGATAATCCCATAGCCAGTGTTCCCCATATTGTGATGCGCAAAATGGCTTTTTTAATACTGGAGCCTCCGGTTCTTGCAGAGATGACACCCAATATAATTAGGAAAATTATTGTGAATCCGTACAAGTAGTATTCCATCTGCTTGACAGGGGAAAGCAGGATGACCAGCAGTGGTAATACGCCGCCAGCTGTAAACGATGCCCCGGATGCTAATGCAGCTTGTATTGGCTTCGCCTGGCTGACCTCATTTATCCCGAGTTCGTCGCGAATGTGCGTGCCTAAGGCATCTGCTTCCGTTAATTCTTTGGCTACCTGCATGGCAGTTTCTTTTTTTAATCCCCGCCTCTCGTAGATCTGCGCCAGAATCCTGAGCTCATTTTCCGGCATTTCCCGAAGTTCCATAGCCTCACGATTTATGTCCGCCTTTTCTGTGTCCGTCTGAGAACTGACAGATACGTACTCACCCGCTGCCATTGATAACGCCCCTGCAACAAGCCCAGCGACTGTCGCCAATACGATAGGCTCCTTGGTACTGCTTGCTGCGGCAACGCCGATTGCAAGACTAGAAATGGAGATAATACCATCGTTGGCACCTAATACGGCGGCCCGCAGCCAGTTACTCCGATGGATATAATGGCTATCCAGGTAATTGTCAATAGTTAACATAAATTACAATTAAACCAATCAACTAACGCGAATACTACAAAAGAAGAAAAAACATCCTACGTTTTTTATGATAAATGTATGGATAATAAATGACCGTTAACATGCTTTTGGAGCAATTCAGTTATTTAACGACAGGACCCGACACCTGATAAAGAGCCCCTTACAGAAAGATAGATATTGGAGCTGTTGTTCAAGATTAGCTAATTATTCCGGTTTGCGATTTAAGAACTTACTACCTCTGCGGTAAATTCATCGTATTTACTTTCACAGCTCACTGTTTTGATATGAACAATTAGATGCCTTTCCGTCAAAACCCTTGCTGCCAGTATTTTTCATCAAAAAATTACATTAGTTGATAGAAAACTTTAGTAACCTATCACCTTGTAAATGATTGATAAAAGTTGTACAATGATTTTCTATTAAATCCAATCTCGAAGGGTATTTAACTAAAAAAGCCTCACTAAGTGAGGCTTTTTGCGGACCTAGCAGATCCGTTTGCGGAATGGACGGGACCGCAACTCGCGGCCCAAAACACATCAAATCAACTCAAACTTTAGGATTTACATGAAAATTCACTATAAATTCACCTCAAATTATCTCAAAACACCTCATTTTGTGAGGTGTCCTATTTTAATAAATCCGTTAAAAAGATACGATTTTGGGGCGAATTTCTGGCATTTTACTTTCGATTTAACTTGGTTTTCCTATGAAACTATAAAATTAGGCTTATGTACCGCGCTCGTTCAAAGGTCCCTCCCGGACCCGAACCTATTGACATCATGTAAAACTCTAAATTTTTAAACAGGCTTACATTTCCTAATTTTGGCCGTCATGACACCTGACGATTTACTTACAAAAAAAGATCTTGAGGAATTCAAGAAAGAACTTTTTACACTATTATCTACTTTAACCGTACCGCAAGTTCAAGATCAGCCCAAATGGATTAAAAATACCGATGTAAAGAAGATGCTTAATATCTCGGCCACCACTTTGCAAAATCTTCGGTTTGCTGGAGAGCTTCCTTATTCAAAAATTGGAGGCACTTATTATTACAAACAATCTGATATAGAGCGAATGCTCAACGGCACTCAAAAAAAAATTCAAAAAAGCAGATTATAAGTCCGGCTGAAAAGCTTACGTTCAGCATTAAGTTTTTTCTTCGGCGCGGTAAAAATCAAGAAAACCTAAATTCCACTATTTACATCCGGCTTACTGTCAATGGGACGCGCGAAGAATGGTCGACCCAAAGAAAATGTCAGCGACGAGAATGGGATGTTAAAGCCAATCGCATGCTCGGTACTGGGGCCGAGGCCAGAGCAGCCAATGCATGGCTTGACAGTTTATTTGCGCGGGCGCATGAGTGCCGACAGCAATTGTATTTGATTGGCAAATCCTTTACCGCCCAGCATGTCCGTAAATTAATGCAAGGTGAAGAGATTGAACCGCCTAAAATGTTATCAATGGCTTGGGACTATCAATTAAATTATATAATCGGTTTGATAGGAAAAGATTACTCTAAGGCCACGTTGCAAAAGTATCAGGCGGGTTATAAATCTTTAAAAGCCTTTCTTAAACTAAAGTTTCAAACAAATGATATACGCCTTGATCAGTTAGATCATCAATTCGTTAAAGATTATGAATATTACCTCAAGACAGATTACGGTGTAAAGAATAATACGGCAATCCAACTTATCAAGAAATTGCGAACAATTGTTCATATTTCCATGGATTTTGGTTGGATTTCGAAAGATCCTTTTATAGCCCATAGAATGAAGTCGACGGAGGTTCACAGGGATTACTTAACAGGTGAAGAGTTATCTCGATTGGCGTTAAAGCGATTTCCTAAAAAGCTGGCTTTGGTTCGTGATATATTTTTATTTAGCTGTTATACGGGCTTATCTTATGCGGACACTATAAAATTAAATGTTGATAATCAAGTTTCCGATAACGGTGAAACCTGGATCCAGACCCATCGTGTTAAGAATAACAATCGTGTACGTGTGCCTCTTCTTCCTCCTGCTAAATTGCTTATATCACATTATAAAACGCATCCACGTCGACCAGAAAATAAGTTATTTCCTAATGTGACCAATCAAAAAGCAAATGCTTATCTAAAAGATATCGCAAAACAGCTTGGCATCACAAAGCATCTCACTTACCATTGCGCCCGACATACCTTTGCCACGACGGTAACACTTACGAACGGCATACCTATTGAGACCGTTGGGCAAATGTTAGGACATAAAAGCATTCGCTCTACCCAGCATTACGCGCGGGTAACCGATACGAAGGTTTGTGACGATATGCAAAAGTTGAAAGAGAAATATGCAGAAGACATACTATATGTATCAGATTTTCAATGAATAGTGGTTGGATTGGGATAAGAATTGCATGAATTTTTAATGAGATTTTTTATATTTAAATATATTATACCGACCTTTGTAAAATAACGATATGGCAAAGCTTGATGAACTTAAAAAGCATTTAAAGCCCGGCGAAGTTTATCGCCGTACAGACCTTGCTATGTTCTCAAAGTCAGTAGATCGACATCTTGCAGAACTTTTAAAAGATGGGACTCTGCAAAAATTATCACAGGGGGTTTATTATTATCCAAAAGAATCGGTGTGGGGGCATTTGCCCCCACAAGAAGAAATGTTAGTTCGTTCGTTTTTGAAAGACGACAGATTTTTACTGACATCACCAAATTTATATAATGGGTTGGGGGTGGGCACAACACAACTCTATAATCAACGTATTGTTTACAATCATAAGCGGCATGGTAAATTTAAGTTGGGCAACCGCACCTTTGACTTCCAGGTAAAACATCATTTTCCTGAAAAATTGACGCCCGAATTCTTATTAGTTGATCTGGCTGGTAATTTAGACAAATTGGCAGAAGACCAGCAACAAATAAGAAGTAAGGTTTTGTCCAAAGCCAGCAGTATGAATAAAGCTGAATTAGAGCATGCACTCAATTACTATGGTAATGGCAAGGCTAAACGTTTGCTGGCTCCAGTTTTAGCATAATATTATGGCCGTATATCTTCACCAACATCCCAAGTTCAATGATTTACTTTTGTTATTAGAAGACAAAATGGATATACAAGCAGGTTTAATTGAAAAAGACTATTGGATCATGCATGTGTTGTATGGTCTCAAACTGCAAGGGTATGATTTTGAACTAAAAGGTGGGACTTCCCTTTCAAAGGGCTATAAAGTTATCGAACGATTCTCAGAAGACATCGATATTCATATCAAGCCGCCGGCAGATCAAAAAGTCAATGAGAATCCTAAAAATGCAAAGCCGGCCAATGTTGCCGCCCGAAAAAACTTTTACGATTGGTTAGCAGAGGATATTAATATCGATGATATCATCCGGGTAGAACGTGACATCGTTTTCGATAATACTAAATCTTATTCGAGCGGTGGAATACGGTTGTATTACGATAACCTTACCGACCAAGTTGAAGGCATAAAAACTGGGATACTTTTGGAAGCTGGCTTTGATCGGGTTACTCCTAATGAAAAGTTAACAATCAGTTCTTGGGCCTATGATAAGGCAATCGAAGAGGGTGTTAACATTATTGATAATCGCGCTAAAGATATCGCTTGCTATAATCCAGGTTACACATTCGTAGAAAAGTTACAAACCATCGCCACGAAATTCCGCAGGGAGCAAGAATCCGGCAACACCTCTGTAAATTTTATGCGCCAATATTATGACATCTACAGTTTATTGGCTCGTGAAGATGTACAGGCATTTATCGGGACACCAGAGTATATAGCCCACAGGGAAGAACGCTTCCCAAAACCTGATTTGGCTATTCCCATAAAAGAAAATGAAGCATTTCTCTTAAGTGATGAGCAACTCAGAGCTTCTTATAGAAAAAGATATGTGGAAAGCTCTGCGCTATATTACAATGGACAACCAGATTTTGATGATTTGATAGCGAGAATTCATCAATATATTGACAAACTATAGCACTGGATAAGTGTGTCACCAAACTATAAGTTTAATTTTGAGAGATTAAAATTATTATGTTTACGTGTATTTTGACCTTATCTATGTGTTAACATGACAACGCAAAGCGAACTTGTATTAGAAAATGGCTTAATCAATACCTTATTAGGCATGGGTTATGAGAGGGTGGTATTGAAAGAAGAAGAGAACCTATATTCAAACTTTAAACGTCAACTAGAAAAACATAATCAAAAGCGTTTGGCAGAGATTGGTCGAACGGAATTTACTGACAAAGAATTTGAGCGTATACGCATTCACCTAGAAGGTGGTACCCGTTTTGAAAAAGCCAAAAAGCTGCGAGATTTGTTCGCGTTAGAGACTGAAGATGGCGAGCGAGTTTGGATTGAATTTCTAAATAAGAACAAGTGGTGCCAGAATGAATTTCAGGTAGCCAATCAGATCACGGTCGAGGGCAGAAAAACCTGTCGGTATGATGTGACGATCCTGATCAATGGCTTGCCCCTGGTACAGATCGAATTAAAAAAGCGTGGCACAGAGCTTAAAGAAGCTTATAATCAGGTACAGCGTTATCATAAAACTTCTTTTAATGGCCTGTTTGATTACATCCAATTGTTTGTGATCTCAAATGGCATCAATACGCGATACTTTGCTAATAATCCAAATGGTGGTTATAAGTTTACCTTCAATTGGACTGATGCAGAGAATAATCCTTTTAATGATGTCGATCAATTCGCCAGCCACTTTTTAGAGAAATGTGGCCTAGGTAAAATGATCAGCAAATATATCGTTCTGCATGAAGGCGATAAAGCGCTGATGGCATTACGGCCTTATCAGTATTATGCTGTGGAGCGTATTCTGGACCGGATCGAGAATACTAACAAGAATGGGTATGTCTGGCACACAACCGGGGCGGGTAAAACGCTTACGTCTTTTAAAGCGGCGCAGTTGGCTTCGGAGATCAGCGGTGTAGATAAGGTGATCTTTGTGGTAGACCGCCGTGACCTGGATACGCAGACGCAAAGCGAGTATGAGGCTTTTGAACCGGGTGCGGTGGACAGTACCGACAATACCCATGAACTGATCCGGCGTTTAAGCGGGAAATCGAAGATCATTATTACCACGATCCAAAAGCTGAATAACGCCGTGACCCGGGATCGTTATAATAAGCACTTACAGCAGGTGCGCGATCAGAAAGTGGTTATGATCTTTGATGAATGCCACCGAAGCCAGTTTGGCGAATCGAACCGCAACATCCGCCATTTTTTTAATAACCTACAGTATTTCGGATTTACTGGTACACCGATCTTTGTCGAAAATGCCAATGAGCATACCACCGCTGAAATTTTTGGCGATTGTTTGCACCGTTATTTGATCAAAGATGCGATCGCAGACGATAATGTCCTGGGCTTCCTGGTAGAGTATTATAAGGGCAAGGAGGAAGATGGGGTTAATTTCATGGACCAGGTCCGGATGCAGGAAATCGCCAAATTTATCCTACAGAACTTTAAGAAATCCACTTTTGATGGGGAATACAATGCGGTGTTCGCGACGCAATCTGTGGCTGCGCTGCTGGAGTATTACCGCATTTTCAAATCCCTGCAGCCGAAGATCAGGATCGGGGCGGTATTTACTTATGCGGCAAACCCCAGCCAGGACGATGAGCTGACCGGTACCAATCAGGGCTTTGCAACGGATCAGGTCGCCGCTGATCAGTTACAGGAGATCATGGATGATTATAACGTGATGTTTGGTACGGCTTACACTACGGAGAATTTTGGGGCGTATTACGACGATGTCAATATGCGGATGAAGAAAAAAAAGCCCGAAATGGAGCCTTTGGATCTGCTATTGGTCGTGAATATGTTCCTGACCGGTTTCGATGCTAAGAAGCTGAACACCTTGTATGTCGATAAAAATTTGGAATATCATGGGTTGGTACAGGCTTTCAGCCGCACGAATCGCGTCCTGAATGAAAAAAAGCGCTTTGGCAAGGTCGTGTGTTTCCGCGACCTAAAACAGAATGTGGACGCAGCGATCAAGCTGTTCAGTAATAACCAGCCGAATGAGTTCATCATCCGCGAGCCGTTTGAGAAAGTCAAAGCCGAATTAAATGTGTTGATGGCGGAGTTCAAGGAAAAATTCCCGGAAGCTCAATCGGTGGACCAATTGAAAAGTGAAAACGATAAACGGGATTTTGTACTGGCATTTAGGGAGATCATTCGAAAAATGGCCGAAGTTCAAATCTATGAAGACTTTGATGCGGATGATCCATCCCTGGTGATGTCTGCTCAGGAGTTCATGGATTTCCGCAGTAAATACCTGGATATTGCCATCGGGCCGATCGAACCGACCGACGGCGAAAAGTCAAATGACGAGTCAACGGTGGATGGCGGCGAAGAAGAACCGGAGGAAGATGACGAGGAAGAAGCCACGCTGGACGATATTGACTTTTGCCTCGAATTGTTGCGCAGTGACGTGATCAATGTCGCTTATATTCTGGAACTGATCGCTAACCTGAATCCGGCAAGTGGCGATTACGAACAGCAAAAGCAACAAATCCTGGATACGATGATCAAGGATGCGGGTATGCGCAATAAAGCCAAGCTTATTGATGGTTTTATGCGCGATAACATCGACAACGACAAAGAGGGCTTTGCCAAAGCCAAGGCTGATGGCACGGTCGACCTGGAGAGCCGGCTGGCTGCTTATGTCAATAAAAAACGTGGCGAAGCGGTACAAGAGTTAGCCAACGAAGAAGCGATCGAAGAACAAGCATTGCAACAATTTATGGCAGAATACGATTACCTGAAGCGGGAGAAACTGGAGATCGTGCAGGAAGCGGTGCGCAAGAAAAAAGCCGGCCTGATCGAACGGCGCAGCATTTTGGACCGGGTGGTCAAAAAATTACGGAATATCATGGATGTCTATAACTGGGATTAACAATGAGTGAAGAATTACAACAACGGTTGCGCAACCAGCTCTGGATGGTGGCGAATACATTAAGAGGCAATATGTCGGCCAGCGACTTTATGTATTTTTCGTTAGGCTTTATTTTTTATAAATATCTGTCGGAAAAGATCGAGATGCATGTCAATGCGGAATTGGAAGCCGATGGGATCACTTTCAAACAGGCCTGGGAAAGCAAGGATGAAGCCATCAAAACGGCGATCAAAGAAACTTGCATGCAGGACCTGGGCTATTTTGTAGCTCCTGAATATTTGTACTCAACCATGATCGCACTGATCGCGAAAAAAGAAAATATCCTACCGGCCTTAGAGCGTTCCATGAAACGTATCGAGGACAGCACCATCGGGCAGGAAAGCGAGGACGATTTTGGCGGCTTGTTCTCCGATATCGACCTGGCTTCGCCAAAACTGGGTAAAACTGCCGATGATAAAAATCGCCTGGTCAGCGATGTGCTGGTCGCATTGGATGGCATCGACTTTGGCCTGCATGAAGCCGAGGAGATCGATATCCTTGGGGATGCTTACGAATATATGATCTCGCAATTCGCGGCGGGCGCCGGTAAAAAAGCCGGTGAATTTTATACGCCACAAGAGGTCAGTACGATCTTGGCGGCCATCGTGACCACCGGGCGCCCGCGCTTGAAAGATGTGTATGATCCGACCTGTGGCAGCGGTTCGCTACTATTGCAAACGGCCCGCAACGGACATGCGGACATTATCTATGGCCAGGAAAAAAATCCGACCACCTTTAACCTTTGCCGGATGAACATGTTGTTGCACGGCATCAAGTACAACAATTTTGATATCCGCAACGGGGACACATTAGAAGCGAATGAGTTTGGTGAGCGCCAGTTCGATGCCGTGGTGGCCAACCCACCATTTTCAGCGACCTGGAGCGCGGCTGCCAAATACAACAATGACGACCGTTTCAGCAGCGCTGGCGTGTTGGCCCCGCAGTCCAAAGCTGATTATGCCTTTATCCTGCACATGATTTACCACCTGAATGAGCAGGGCACCATGGCCTGCGTGGCACCGCACGGCGTGTTGTTCCGCGGCAGCAGCGAAGGCAAGATCCGCCGTTTCCTGATCGAAAAGAAAAACTACATCGATGCCATCATCGGCCTGCCCGCCAATATTTTTTACGGCACCAGCATCCCTACCTGTATTATCGTCGCCAAAAAATGCCGCAAACAGGACGACAATATCCTTTTCATCGATGCCAGCAAAGAGTTTGAAAAGGTCAAAACCCAGAACAAGCTGCGCAAGGAACACATCGACAAAATCGTCAGCACTTACCGTGACCGCGCTGAGATAGAAAAATATAGCCATTGCGCCTCCCTACAAGAAATCGCCGATAACGATTACAACCTGAACATCCCCCGTTATGTTGACACTTTCGAGGAAGAAGAAGAAATCGACATCCAAGCCGTCATGCGTGAGATCAAAGAACTCGAAGCTCAACGCGCCGAGCTCGATCAAGAAATCGAAGGTTACCTCAAAGAACTCGGCCTTGTTTTTTAACCATCCTTAATGTTTATAGCTAAGAAAGCAAATGACCGAGAAAAAGACCAATAAACAACAAAAGGCTAATGTTCCGAATTTGAGATTTCCAGGATTTGAGGGAGAATGGGAGGAACATACGTTGCAAGACGTTGTGACAATGATTAGCGGGGGAACGCCTTCTATGCAGCGCGCTGATTATTGGACTGGCAATATTCCATTTATTACCGCAGCATCAATGCACGATACCACCGTCTCGACTAGTCATCAGCACATCACACCGGAAGGATTAAAAAATGGTTCCAAATTGCTAAAAAAGGGGAATTTGCTGCTATTGGTCAGGGGAAGTATGCTGTGGAAACAAATTCCCATTTGCTATAACAATATTGACGTTGCTTTCAATCAAGATATCAAAGGGATTATTCCCAACGACAAAACCAGCTCTAAATTCTTATTGTATTGGTTTCAATCAAAAGAAGCTATTCTAAAAAACAACGTAACAGCGACTGGAATTGGGGCAGGTAAGCTGGCTTCAGATGAGCTATTAGCTTTGCAATTGCTTCTGCCTCCGAAAGCGGAGCAGTCAAAAATAGCGACGTTGTGTACGTTATTAGATAAAAGAATTGAAACCCAAAACAAAATAATTGAGAAATTAGAAACCTTAATTA
>JBQCIS010000066.1:0-5386 GCA_051953515.1 Mucilaginibacter sp. | reverse complement strand
GGTTTTTGGGGATTGATAAATCTGATCAGGCCGTATCGTAAGGATTATATTATTATAAGCACCCACTGCTACTTAAATGCCTATCTGGGTATGCTGAAACGTATCGGTTATTTGAAATCGAAATTAATAGTAAGAGAATGTACTTCCATCTTTTCAAGTTCTTCGGGCCTCAAAAAGTGGAGTTATTGGTTAAGTTATTGTTTAGGCTATCCGGCTGTGGATATGGTTATTTGCCAGACCGCCGAAATGCGGCAGCAACTTTTAGCCAATTTGCCTTTCATGCCTTCGCAAAAGGTTATCACGCTTGGTAATCCGTTGGATTATGACCAAATAGTTGCTTCATCAAAACTCAGCCCACGCGACAGTTTGCTCACCGAAAATTATATATGCGCAGCCGGCAGGCTTATTCCGGAAAAGGGGTTTTCAGTTTTGATCGATGCGTTCAGCAAGTTTGCCGGGAGCTATCCTAATTTAAAGCTTATTATACTTGGCGAAGGGCCTGAAAGACCATTACTAACACAACAGATTGCAGCTTGCGGGTTGCAAAACCGCGTAATATTAAAAGGGTGGGTAAGTAACCCGTTTCCGTACTTTAAAAAGGCTAAAGTATGTGTGGTGTCTTCAATAAAAGAAGGCTTCCCCAATGTATTACTGCAAATGATGGCTACCAATGCTTTGGTTGTGGCCACACTTTGCGCCGGTGGGGTTAGTGATATACCGGGTATTTACAAAGCGGAAGTAAATAGTGCAAACGCTCTGGCTGAGGCATTAAAATCAGCACTGGCCGGTTATTCAAATTGCGAAAGTGTACCAATGAATAGCTACCTGCGCGAACGCGAGCCCCGAAGTTATATCCATTCGGTTTTGCAACATTGCTCCGCCTTTAATTATGAAGGGCTTTCTGCCGTGTAATTCAGTTATTAACCTGGTTATTCGTGCCATACGCTTTTTACGCCGCATTGAATAGCCTATAAATCTGTTAGTTATGCCTAAATCTTTAAAAAAAATTTTGATCGCCTGCGATTCACCTAAGTCGGTATTTGATTTTAGGGGAAAACTGGTTGAACGGATGGCAGAGAACCATAAGGTATATGTTTTCATCCCTAAAATTACCCAACAATATATCCGCGATAGGTTAGTTGAATTAAATGTAACTATATACGAGGCTGAGCTGGACGGCGGCAGTGTCTCTGTTTATTCGGATATTAAATATTGCTGGCGTTTATACCGGGTGCTGAAAAAAGTACGCCCTGACGTGTTTTTTCCATCGACGATGAAACCCGTAGTTTACGGAACTTTGCTGGCTAAGCAACTGGGCATTAAACTGGTAACGCCAATGCTAAGTGGTTTAGGGTATAATTTTACAAATACGGGCAGTGCAAGATGGATAAGTAAAGTTACCCGTATGTTACTTGTGGCCAGCTTAAGAAATAGTGAAAGTTTAAGAATTATACTGCAAAACAAAGATGACTACCATACCTTACTTAAAAACAAGGTACTGAGCTTAAAGCATTCGGTTTTTGTGGTTAATGGCCCGGGCGTTGATCTCGACCATTATATGTATTGCGTGCCTGAGTTAAACACCGTTAGTTTTATTATGTCATCCAGGTTGCTCAATGCCAAAGGCGTTTCGGAGTACGTTGAATCGGCCCGGATGATTAAACAGCACTATCCTGATGCTCAATTTAAGCTGATAGGGCCGTACAGCCCTAATATCGATGCCATTCCTGCAGCTTTATTTAACGAGATTAAAAATGGCAGCGTTGTCAGCTATCTGGGCGATGTTGAAGATGTAAGGCCGTATATTAAAGATTCGTCCGTTGTTGTACTGCCGTCATACTATGGCGAAGGGATTCCCAGATGTTTGCTGGAGGGGATGGCGATGGGGCGGCCAATTATCACCTGCGACTCGGTAGGCTGCCGCGAGACGGTGAAAAAGGGGCCAGATTTAAACGGAAGGCTGGTTCCGGCAAGAAACGTACCCGAACTGGCAGCTGCAATGGCTTTTTATCTCGAACACAAAGATGCAATACGGGACCACGGCGTTAATAGCTATAAACTGGCATGCGAAAAATACAATATTCAACTGATTAATTCGCAGATGTTAAAGATCATGCAGCTGGATAAAAGCTGATTACCATTAAGTGTAGCGTTTGTAGCAGGTGTAGCTTTGTATCAGGCGCTACAAAGCTACATTTTGCTACACTTCAGGTGATATATCAACTCCCCATCTTTATTACTATTAAGTTTTTGTTAACCTTAGCCCAACTAAAAAGCATTGCTTACATTTGAAATGCTATTTTAATTGGCCACTTATGAAAAAAGTTCTTCTCTCTTGCATCATACTGTTGTGCAGCACTTTCCTTTATGCACAGTTACCGGGTAAAATCGAGCAAACCAAACAGGTTTTGTTGCCAAATGGCTGGAAGTTAAGTCCGGCGGGTACTTATTTGCCTTTGGGCGATCTTCCGCTTAATATCCAATTGTCGCCCTCTCACAAATTGCTGGCAGTGACCAATAACGGGCAAAGCATACAATCCGTGCAGCTCATCGATCCGGTAAAAGAAAAGGAGCTGGATAAAAAAGTGCTTGGCAAATCATGGTACGGACTGGCTTTTAGTCACGATGAAAAGACCTTATATGTAGGCGGCGGTAACGACAATATCATACTGGCCTTTGCCATTAAAAACAACAAATTCGGCGCTGCCGATACCATCAAACTGGGCGATGCCTGGCCGAAAAACAAGATCTGCACCACCGGTATTGCCGTTAACCGTGCCAATACCACCTTATACACTGTTACCAAGGAAGACAGCTCACTGTATGTGATCGATATCGCTTCCCGCAAGGTGATTTCCAAAACCAAACTGGCTGCCGAAGCTTACAGCTGCGTGCTGTCGGCGGATGAAAAGACGCTGTATATTTCTGTATGGGGCGGCGGTTCTGTTGGTGTTTATAATACCGAAGCGAAGGCTATCAGCTACCTGCAATGCGGCAGTCACCCGAATGAATTGCTGCTGAACAAAAGAAGCACATTGCTATACGTTGCCAACGCGAACGATAATTCCGTATCGGTTATCAATACCAAAAATAACCAGACCATTGAAACCATTTCGGCATCGCTGTATCCTACAAAGTTAACCGGCTCTACCACAAACGGGCTGGCGCTTTCGGCAGATGAGCGTTTGCTGTACATTGCTAATGCCGATAACAACTGCCTGGCAGTTTTTGATGTGAGCATACCGGGCAACAGCAAAAGCCGCGGCTTTATCCCGGTGGGCTGGTATCCTACCAATGTAAAGGTGCTGGGCGATAAGATCATTGTAGCTAATGGCAAGGGCTTTACCTCTATGGCCAACCCCAAAGGGCCGCAGCCGGTGGGCAAAGTGGATAACAGCGGGTATAAAACAGGCGCCACCAACTCGAGGGAGCAGTATATCGGCGGATTATTCTGGGGAACGCTGTCATTCATCCATACACCAGACGCTGCATTGCTAAAAAACTATACTCGCCAGGTTTACGCCAATACGCCGTTTAATACAGGTTTGGAGAAGGCGGCGCCGGGCATAGCGGGCAACCCTATTCCGCGCAGCAAGGCCGATAAATCGCCTATTAAATATGTATTCTACATTATTAAAGAAAACCGCACTTACGACCAGGTACTGGGTGATATTACCAAAGGCAACGGCGATACTTCGCTGTGCATCTTCGGCGAAAAGGTTACGCCAAACGAGCATGCCATCGTAAACCAGTTTGCCTTGCTGGATAATTTTTATGTTGATGCCGAAGTGAGCGCCGACGGCCATAACTGGAGCACGGCCGCTTATGCTACCGACTTTATTGAGAAAACGTGGCCCACCAGCTATGGCGGCCGCGGAGGAAATTATGACAGCGAAGGAACACGCCGCGCCGGCGACCCACGCGACGGCTATATATGGGATTACTGCAAGCGCGCGGGAGTAAGCTACCGTACCTATGGCGAGTTTGCCGCAGACAACAAACCGAACATCAAATCGCTGGAAGGACACATGTGCCCGCAGTCGCCCGATTTTGACCTGACCATTACTGATATAACCCGCGAGAAAATATGGGAGCATGATTTCGATTCGCTGCTCACCATCAACCAGGTACCTCAATTCAACTCTATCCGTCTCAGTAATGACCATACCAGCGGGCAGCGCAAGGGTGCTATCTCGCCAATTGCTGCTGTTGCCGATAACGACCAGGGTGTAGGCATGCTGATCGATCACCTCTCGAAAAGTCCGATCTGGAAAGAATCAGTGGTGTTTATACTGGAGGATGACGCGCAGAACGGCCCCGATCATATCGATGCGCATCGTTCACCGGTTTATGTGGCAGGCCCCTATGTAAAGCATGATGCAGTGATCCATACCATGTATTCCACTTCGGGTGTATTGCGCACCATCGAACTGATATTAGGCTTACCGCCAATGAGCCAGTATGATGCCGCTGCCATGCCGCTTTACAACTGCTTCAGCAGCAAGCCTGATCTTTCACCTTACGTAGCACGGGCGCCGCAGGTAGATCTTAACCAGCGTAACGTTGCTGTAAATGGCAGCAGCAAACGATCGGGTTCATTCAACCTGAAACAGGAAGACAAAGTGCCTGACCTGGTGCTGAACGATGTGATCTGGAAGTATGTAAAAGGTGAAGCCTCTGTTATGCCGGCGCCAAAACGCAGCGCTTTTGTAATACTGGAGCAGAAAAAGAAAGACAGCGACGATTGAGATAAACCGCATGATTGCAGGGCGTGAGCAGGGAGCGACGTGGCAATCTCTGCGCGTACCCAGCCTGTCGAAGTGAAGCATTCGGGCAAAGGCCTTTGCCCGAATGCATAGTTCGTTATCTATCCTTTTCACCGCTCATTGCCGCTGCGGCTGTTACTTTTGGCTTGATCCAAAAGGTAACCAAAAACTAAGCGAAGCGATCTCATGAACACCATTGAAAAATACACACTGGTGAATAAATTAAGTCGGAAAAAACCGAACGCTGCTGATGGAAAAGCTTTGGGCTAAAAAGTTGCGGAGGGGCTGTGCGATACCGACTGAGGAGCAAGCTTTTGAAGGGCAAAGGCCTGTGCGGCAAAAAAGCCTTTCCAGCGGTTTGATTTTTTGCTACTTTTTTATCAAGAAAAAAGTAGTAGCCTCAGCGGCAATGAGCGGTGAAAACGACAGATAGCAAACTATGCACACGGGCCAATAGCTATTACACACCCTTCAAGTACTTCGGGATGGCCCTTACAGACATCTTTAGGCGCTTTAAGAATATTTTTAGTCAACCAAATTCTTGTACTTAGTGTTATAACTCTTACTTTGTACATTATTTGCTAACTTATTGTTCTGACATGACCATTATCGAAAATGAT
>JBQCIS010000065.1:0-19158 GCA_051953515.1 Mucilaginibacter sp. | reverse complement strand
TTTTGAGCCGGAAAAAGACCAGGTGGAACTCGGTTATGAGTTAAGCCCGATGTACCAGGGCAAAGGCATTATGCGCGAAGCGGCCAGGAAAATTATTGAATATGCGTTTGATACCATCCGGGCAAAAATTATAGTAGCCATAACTGATCCGCACAATGAACCATCAAAGAAACTATTGGAACGATGTGATTTTAAGCAAGATACAAAACATCATTATGTAAGCGCGGGGGAAGCGGAAGGACAAATGGTTTATTTTTTATTGGCAGATAGTCAGGAGCAATAATAGCTGACCTCACAAAGTTTTTACTTACTTTACCTGACAATCAGCGTTAAATATTGCAATTTTGACCCGATGTCATTAGCAAAGTTCCTCAAAAACCTGTTCGCGCAGTTTGTAGAAAGTTACCAGCAATATTTTTCAAAAACCTTTGGCTATGCTTTGTTATGGACATTGCTCTGTTTTGCTATCGGACAAGTGCTTGCCGCTTATAGCAATTACGATCCGGGATTAACTGTCAATCCGCTTAGCGTTCTCACCTATTTCGAGCTCAATTTGAGCATGAATGCCACCTATAGTTTTGTAGATGGCTTCAAGATATTATTCATCTTTTTTGTGGCGGTTTTTTCGTTGAAATTGCTCAAAAAAGTATCGTTTTTAACCGTTTTTTACCTGTTTTTAACACTCATTTTGTGCATCGGGCTGGATTATGTTTTTTTCCTTCTCGGCGGGTTGATCAAAGCCGGCGTATCGCCGATGAGATACAGCTATTTCTACCTTTGGTTGTTCAGCATACTGGCGCTGTTCCGATTGTTCGTACCGTTTATTTTGTTTGCCCTGGCGATACAATTAAACATCGGTAAACTCCGGTTCAATTTTATCACCTTGTGTTATCTGTTCCTGTCGGTCTGGCTTTTTTATGAGGTGAGTTTTGAGGCGATGCGCTTTTTGCGGGATAATGTTTTTGCGCTGATATTATCGCCGTTTAAAACGAAAGTCTACAGTTATGTAGTGGAGAGTTTGCTGGGCTTGCCGATTGTGGCATCGTATTTTGTGGGTTATTATTGCGCGATGGTAAGACCGTTCGCAATTTTGAGAGGGGAAGATTAACAGCAATGCCTATAGTAACCGCAGAGAACACGGAGAAAGAAAACACAGAGAAAAAAGGCTTTGTGTTCTTTACTTACACTGGTTTCAGTTTATAACTGAAACTGACAGATGACGTCAGTTTAAAACTGACTTGATCCGGAGGCTTCAGTTATAAACTGAAGCCAATATAGTAATAAGGCCTAACTCCTATTCTTCTCCCTGAAATATTTATAAATCTTTACTCCCGCCATCAGCAAAAACACCAGCAAAATCAGCCCGATGATTGTATAGGGCCAGTTCACCTGGTCTTTTACCACCGCGCAAATCACTATTACAAACAGCAGCAAAGTTGCCAGCTCGTTCCAGAGGCGGAGTTGAGTTGATGTCCATTTAAATATGCCGTTGCGCATCTGCTTTATCTTGTTCTGGCAGATAAAATGATAAGCGATCAACACCACCACAAACGCGAGCTTTACATGCAGCCAGCCACTCTGCAACCAGCCCGGCACCATGCACAGCATAGTAATGCCCGCGGCAATGACGATGTACATGGATGGTACGGTAATCACGTTCCAGAGCCGGCGCTCCATGATCTCAAACTGTGCCGAAAGTATTTTGCGTTCCTCTTCAGGCTTATCCTGAGCCTCGGTGTGGTAAATAAACAGGCGTACGATATAAAACAAACCAGCCATCCAGCATACCACAAAAATGATATGCGTAGCCAATACGTATTTATATGCGGTATCCATATTGTTTTAATTACGCCATTCTTTTATTAAGTCCACCGCGTATTTTACATTGTCGAACGGGATGTCCGGCATAATGCCATGACCGAGGTTGAAGATAAACCCTTTCTCGTCCCTCATCCTGTCGAACAGTCGATGAATACGCTCTTTTATTACCTTTTTATCAGCATACAATATGTGCGGGTCAAGGTTGCCCTGTACCGCTATGTTTGCCGGTAAACGTTTCTTAATATCCAGCAGGTCAACGTTCCAGTCTATCGATATCACATCCGGTTTGGCTTCTGCCATCAGCGGTGCGAACACCGAGCTGCCTTTGCAGAATGATATTACCGGGATATCTTTCCTGTTCAGTTTGCTGATGATTTCCGCGATGTATTTATGCGAAAACTCTTTATAATCATCCCATGCTAAAGCCTGCGCCCAGCTGTCAAATATCTGGATGGCATTAACGCCCGCGGCAATTTGCAGGTTCAGGTAATCAGCCGTAACCCTGGCTATCTTTGATAATAGCTGATGCGCCATTTCCGGCTCATTATGCATAAAAAGCTTGGTGAGCTTAAAATCGCGCGATGAGCCGCCTTCAACCAAATAACTCATTACCGTAAAAGGTGCACCCGCAAAACCGATGAGCGGAATACTGCCGTTCAGTCGACCTTGAATCACTTTAATGGCATCCGCTACGTATTGCAGCTTGTGCACTACCTGCGTATCCAGCCTGTCGATATCCGCCTGAGAGCGTACCGGATTGGCAAACTTCGGACCAACGCCTTGTGTAAAGCTCAGGTCGCCGCCCATTGCTTCGGCAGTTACCAGTATATCGGAAAATAATATCGCGGCATCAATACCCAATAAATCAACCGGCAGCATGGTTACATCTGCGGCGATCTCGGGGGTTTTGCACATTTCCAGGAAAGAATATTTGTTCTTAATATCCCAATATTCCTTCATAAACCGACCTGCCTGGCGCATCATCCATACCGGCGGACGCTCTGTTGCTGCTGAAAATGCTGCTTTTATAAATAACGAATCCTTCATCATATAAACTGTAGAGACGCAATACATTGCGTCTCTTTTAATAATATCTCTTTTAAATAATATTCAGAGAGACGCAATGTATTGCGTCTCTACAAAAAAATCAATATTGTTTTAATTCCTGTTCTATCTTCACAATTACTTCCTTCATTTTGGCAGTAATGTGGTCTTTCAATTGTTCGGCACGATGCAAATATTGGCGCGCCTTATCGTAATCGCCCAATCGTATGCTAATGTTGGCCACGTGTACCAGGGCCGCTACATGGTCGTTTACGGTACGAAGCGGGTATTGCGCTGCCAGCTCATAATGTTTTTGGGCTGCCTCGAAAAACTGCTTTTTCAGGGCGATGCCGCCCATAATGAACTCATAAAATCCGCGACGCTTTTTGCTGAGCCACGACGGATGCGTGATCTGTTTCAATAACGATTCGGTTTTTGCATAGTCCTTTTTATGGAAGCTCTTTGCAGCGAGGATGATGGTCCCGTCTTTAAAATAGCCCCATATCAGCATTACAATAAACAGCAGCATCAGCGCCATCAATTCATAATTATGATGATAGCTGAAAAATAGGCCGCAAGCCAGAAATACACCTGTTAGTATGATCCTCGCGTTATTGGTGAACATTAATCTGGGTTGATTAAGTTGATTGGGTTGATTAAGTGAGTGGTTTAGTTTATAACCATTCACTCAATCAACCATTCACTACTCACTTCTTAATTTTAATGATGATTGTTATCCGTAAATTTATAACCTACCCCACGGATGGAGTGAAAATATACCGGGTTTTTAGGATCAGGTTCGAAATATTTACGGAAAGTAAGTATAAAGTTATCTATGGTACGGGTTGACGGGTAAACATCATAGTTCCAAACGGTTTCCAGTATCTGCTCACGCGATACCGCTTCATTTCTGCGCTCTATCAGCAGCTTCAGCAGCATAGTTTCCTTTTTGGTTAGCGGGGTGATGGAACCATCGGCATTCACCAGCTCAAACGAGTTGAAATGGATGGTTTTGTCGCCAATCTTATAGCTGGTAAACTCTTTCAGGTCTTCGCCTTTCAGGCCGCGCTTTACCAGGTTGTTTACCCGCAGGATCAGTTCTTCCAGGTTGAAAGGCTTGGTCAGATAATCGTCCGCGCCTTTTTTAAGGCCTGAGATCTTGTCCTCGTTGGTGTTTTTAGCAGTGAGGAACATGATCGGCACCTCGTCATTTTCCAGGCGGATGGTCTCGGCAACCACAAAGCCGTCAATTTCGGGCATCATTACGTCCAGTATCACCAGGTTAAAGCGCTCCTCCTTAAAAAGCTGCAGCGCTTTTTTGCCATTCTTGGCGGTTGAAACCTTGTAACCTTCCAGTTCAAGGTTCAGTTTTATAGCTTCCAGAAGATGCTCCTCATCCTCTGCTAATAGTATCCTTTTTTTATTTGGCATCATAAATATTGATTAGGTTAAACCAAAAGTTACTTCAAATATACTGCCTGCAGGGCGGTTATCCTTCACCCTTATGGTAGCCTCGTGCTTATCAAGCACTTCTTTTACAATATACAGACCAAGACCGGTACCTTTTGTATTGCGTGTGTCTTCGCTGCCCACGCGGTAAAACTTGTCAAATATGCGGTTTTTCTCGGCGTCGGCTATGCCGATGCCATGGTCAGCCACCTGCAAATGCACACGGCCTTCCTTCGAGAACAGCTTCACCGCAACGGTTTCGCACGGGTTTGAATATTTTATGGCATTTTCTATCAGGTTGGTCACTACCGAAGTAAGCGCGAACTTATCGCCGGTGATCTCGATCTTCGGCTCAATTTCCGCATCAATAATCTGCTGGTTGCAATCGCATTTGGTAATCTGCAAGCGGTTCACAATGCTGTCTACCAACACCGAAAGATTAAACTGCGCCTTCGGGAAGGAGTATGAGCGGTTATCGATCTTGGAAGCCAGCAGCATGTTCTCTACCATATCGTCCAAACGTTCAATATCCAACAAGGCTTTCTCAATAAAGTTAAGCGTTTGCGCCCTGTTCAGGTCGCGCTTTTGGATGGTTTGGAGCAATATTTTGATGGATGCCAGCGGCGATTTCAGCTCATGCGTTACCGAAAGCAGGAAGTTACGCTTCTGCTCCTGTAACTTTTGCTCTTTGTTGATGGATTTATGCAGGTAGTATGCGCCAAAAACTAATATAATAACGAATATGGAGCCTTCGCCCAACACCATGCCAAGGCGGTTGGATTGCAGGCTTGCCAGCTCGTAACCCCACCAAATCAGTTGCGACATGGCGTAGATGACCACGGCGTAAAATATTACCAGCGAGCGCTTTACTAACCTTCTATTTTCCATTGCATACCAGGTCTAAACTATCAAATATAGCACGTTTTGCTTTTTCAAGGTCAACTTTTGTGTGGGCCGATGATATAAAGCCAACTTCGTAACCCGAAGGACCGAGGTAAATACCACGATTTAACAGTTCACGATGCAGCTTTTTAAATTTCTCCATGCTGGTTGGGTCGATATCTTCGGCTTTGGTAATGCTTTCTTTTTCGGTAAAGGCCAGCCAGAATATCGAGCCGATGGTAAATACCTTGAGTTTATAATTGCGGGCAGTAGCAAAGCGTTGGATAGATTCGGCAAATTCCTGTGTTTTATTGTTCAGGTCGCGATAGAAACCCATGCGCAGCAGCTCGCTCAACTGGGCAATACCTGCCGCCATGGCAACCGGATTGCCCGAAAGTGTACCGGCCTGGTAAACGCCGCCATCAGGCGAGATACTGCTCATAATAGCCGCCGAAGCGCCATAACAGCCCACCGGCAAACCACCGCCGATGATCTTGCCATAGGTGATGATGTCTGGCTTGATGCCGTAGAAACCGGCAGCGCCTTCAAAGCCTACACGGAAACCGGAGATCACCTCGTCAAATATCAGCAACGTACCGTTTTGGGTACATATATCGCGCAAAAATTGCAGGTACTCTTTCTTTTGCAGCAACAGCCCGTTGTTAGCGGGTATTGGTTCAATGATCACCGCGGCGATCTGGTCTTTAAATTCCTCAAAAGCCTTTTTCAGCGCATCGGTATCATCCAGCGAAACCACAATGGTTTCATCTGCGAATGATTTGGGTACACCTGCCGACGAGGTTTCGCCGAAAGTTACCAGTCCCGAACCTGCCTTAACCAGCAGCGAATCGCTGTGGCCGTGATAACAGCCTTCAAACTTTAATATCTTGTCGCGTTTGGTATAACCGCGGGCCAAACGGATGGCAGACATTACCGCCTCGGTGCCCGAGCTTACAAAGCGCAGCTTTTCAATAAACTTATTGTGCTTGAGGATGAGCTCGGCAAGTTCATTTTCCAAAGCAGTAGGCGCGCCGAACGACATACCGTTCTGCATTACCTCAACCACCTTTTCGCGCACCTTTGGGTGATTATGCCCAAGGATAAGCGGCCCCCATGAGCAGCAGAAATCGATAAACTCGTTACCATCCGCATCCCACAAATGGCTGCCGTCGCCTTTTTCAATAAACAGCGGCGTGCCATATACCGACTTAAACGCCCGTACCGGCGAATTTACCCCACCCGGAAAATACGTTTTTGCCTTTTCATAAAGCGCGGCAGATTTCTCCCTGCTAATGTCGGCCTTACCCGTAGTGTTTACCGGTTCAATCTCTTGTGAAAATATCTTTTTTAATGAGTCTAACATTTAGCCCTCCAGCCCCCTAAAGGGGGAGTTTTTTGAATTTCTTATCTGTTAATAATTACATGCTTACAACCCACCATAATTGCTCCCCCTTCAGGGGCTGGGGGGCGTTATAACCATCCCTTTTCCAACACCTCTTTTGCGTGATATGTCAGTATCGCCGTTGCACCTGCACGGCGGATGCTGGTAAGCACTTCCATAATGCCGCGCTGCTCGTTTAGCCAGCCGCGTTGTATGGCTGCTTTTACCATGGCGTATTCGCCGCTTACATTATACGCAGCAACGGGCAGTTCCGTATTGTCCTTTATTAATTTTATCACGTCGAGGTAGGGCAGCGCTGGTTTTACCATCAAAAAGTCTGCCCCTTCTGCTTCGTCCAGCCTGGCTTCTGTAAGGGCCTCACGCTGGTTGGCCGGGTTCATCTGGTATGTTTTCTTGTCGCCGAACTTTGGCGCCGAGTTCAACGCATCTCTGAACGGGCCATAAAACGCGCTGGCATATTTTGCTGAGTACGACATGATGGAAACATTGGTAAAGCCGTTATCGTCCAGCACATTGCGTATATAACCTACCCGCCCGTCCATCATATCCGAGGGCGCGATAATATCCGCACCGCTGCGGGCATGGGCCAGGGCCATCTTGCCTAATACTTCCAGTGTTTCGTCGTTCAGTATCTCGCCGTTCTCTACAATACCGTCATGCCCGTCGCTGCTGTATGGGTCCATCGCCACATCGGTGATCACGCAGGCTTCGGGAAAATTGTTTTTTACCGCGCGGATGGCACGCAGGTAAAGGCTTTCGTCGCGGTAGCTTTCGGTAGCGTATTTATCTTTTAATGCCTCGTCAATATTCGGGAACAGGTCAAACGACTTCAGCCCCAAATTTAAACAACTCTCCACCTCGCGCAGCAGGTTATCTATCGAGTACCGGTAAATGCCCGGCATCGAAGCTACTTCTGTTTTTTGGTTCTCGCCGTCAATAATAAACAGCGGGAATATCAAATTAGCCGCACTTACGTGAGTTTCCTGCACCATCTGGCGGATCACTTCACTTTTCCTGTTTCTTCTTGGTCTACTTAGCATTGTTCATTAGTTCACTTGTTCATTAGTTCATTGGTGGATAGTTTGATATCGGCATGCTTAGCAAAGCAATACCCATGAACTATTGAACCAATGAGCCACTGAACGCTCTATATTCCAAACACCGCCTCTGCCAGCCCAACTTCATCGGGCGAGTAAGGCAGCGTGTATTTTACACCCATTTCTTCAAACTTTTTGCCGGTTGACTTGCCTATCGCCACCACTTTCTGGTACGGATCAAGCAGGTTATTGGCAAAGTAGGCATCCACGTTAGACGGACTGGTAAACACCACCACATCGGCTGACGATGGCTCTACGTCTTCCACCAGAACAGTCTCATAAACCGGCAGGTCGATAACCCTGGTATCCGGCGAAAGGCCTTTTTGTATACTTTTCAGCGAACCTTCCGCGCCGGGGAACAATACCGTTTGGCCTTTCACCATTTCGGCAAATTCTTCGGCTACCTCCGCCGTATCGCCGGTTTCGCCAACATAATTGGTGAAATGACCTTTGCGGCGCAACATTTCTTCAGAACCGGCGCCCATTACGCCAAATTTTACATCTTTTGGCAATACGGGGCCAAGCTGGAAGAAGTAGTCAACGGCATTTTTGCTGGAGAAAAATATCCAGTCGACATTCCGGAAAATAAACGAATCCAGTTTGTTGAACGTAGGCACGGTGCGGATGAGCGAGCGTGCCTCGATATTGATATTATGTTTTTCAAGCGCCCTGCGGAAATAGCTTTGTTCGGAAAGCTCGCGTGTAATAAAAACGCTTGATGGTAATTTACGGTCTTTTGCGAATTTGTCAACCACTCTTTGAGCCACACCTTCGGTTGAAGGCACCTCCATAAATAACCTGTCGGGAAATTGGTCGCCTTCATCGGCCTTTGAGGTAAACACCTGAAAATGTCCGTCTTCCTTGCGGCAATAACAGCCTAAAGGCATGTGGCAACCTCCGCCGAATAGTTTTAATACGCTGCGTTCAACAGCAATTTCTTCGGCTACATCCGGGTGGTGAAGCGCTTGCAGCACATCAAATAGCTCCTTATCCGTTTCGCGTATCTGAATGGCCAATACCCCCTGCGCAGGTGCCGGGATAATCTCGTTCGGAGTTAATTCCTCTGCATGAAACTCGCTCAGGTCAAGCCCCAGGCGTGCAACGCCCGCTTTGGCTATCATAATGGCATCGTAGTCCTCTTTATGAAGTTTGTTTACACGGGTTGGCACATTGCCACGCAGATCCGCTATCTCCAGATCCGGACGATGTGCTAACAGCTGTGCCTTACGGCGATTGGACGATGTACCCACCGTAGCGCCAAACTTGAGCGACAGTTTCTGGTGCACATCCACACAATCTTTCAGTATCAGCAGCAGTTCTGCGGGGTCTTCCCGCTCGGATACCGCGGCGATGATCAATCCCGGCGGGTTTTCCGTCGGCAGATCTTTATGCGAGTGAACGGCAAGGTCTATAGTACCGGCAAGCAATTCTTCCTCAAGCTCCTTGGTAAAGAAGCCCTTGCCCTCCAACTTATCCAGGCTAAGGTGAAGAATACGGTCGCCCTGTGTTTTAATGATCTTTAGTTCGGCGTCGACGTTTATGGCTGCCAGACTGTCTTTCACAAAATTGGCCTGCCATAAGGCTAATTCACTGCCGCGTGTTCCTATAATAAGCTTTCTGTCCAAAGGATTAATTTTTTCGCAAGCGCAAATTTAACTTTTTACAGATATGCTTTCATGACAATTTGCGGATATGAGTTTGGAGTGACGGAGCCGGAGGCTTACACCATGCTTTCGCACGGGTAACGTTGCGCTAAACCCGCGTGAGCGGTGAAAAGATATTAAGGATAAGCGGTGGTATGGGAACTAATTGGCTTTTTGCAAATTTATTATTCGGGTTAAAATCATAAGACTACGGTATAATGTTATAGCAATAACGATTAGTCCTAAAACGTTGGAATAGAATAAATATTTAATAAAAGGTTGGTTCAATAGCAACTTTAATGAAAATCCTAATATCGATGTAAATATTAAGGATTTAATACAGCCTTTTAGAAGATCAGTTGTTTGATAGTAAAGTTTGGTGGAAAAGAAAAGGTCGAATAAAGGTATATCTTCATTTTGTGTCCCATTAGGAATCTTTGCTCCAGTTTTAAATGTAATTAGTACTGTTAGTAGTGTTAAAACAAATCCAGCTAACGTTAACGATATAGTTGATAAATCAGTAGTGGTAGACAAACTATTTTCCGGCTTTGGCAAAGAAAAAAAACCTTTACAATTTAACCCAAAAAAGCAACGCGCATATTAAACAACCAAATAAATAGTCGTATAATAATGGGCGTTTAAAATATGTATCAATCATGACCGCAATGTTTGAATAAATCTGTCAAAATCAGCTTCTATTAAATTGTAATACTTGGTCGTAGTCATATGTTCTGTTCTATTCACTTTAACGCTAATTTCTCTTTTCCCTTTTATTAAATTAAATACCTCGTCTTGACCTTCATTATTAACGAATTTTATTTCAAATTCTTCAAATTGGTCAATATGAAATGGTTCTGCTTGGAATTTTTTCAAAAGCATTTTAATAAATGAATTCGCTTCTTTATTTAAATGCACACTTTTAACTTTTGTTCCAGGCGTTTGAAACATTGCTTCTACTCGTAAAAAATTAGGTTTCAACCTATTTCCCATATTTGCGAAATCAGTTATAAATCCGCCTTTTATATCATTGTCCATTTGAGTTATGCTTTGTGGCCTCAGCTTAATTTCAAAATTTAAAACATTATGTAAGTGTTTAAGAGTTGTATCAATAGGAGCAAACAAGCATGTTGTAGCTTGACACCCCTTAGCAAGTTTTAACTCAAGTGCGAGATTTCTGAAATAGAATTCAATATCACTAATTCGAGGTCCGTCATTATTAAATTGGGCGCAAATTATAGATGGGCTTACACTATAGTCTATATAAAAATGAGTTAATTCAGCAATTAAGCCTTTAGCTTTATCAAATGGCACCAACTCAAAGGTGTCTTTGGGTTTAACCATTAATGATTTATCTTTCAATAAAGCTATTGAACATTTGAATTTATTAGTTTTAGGAATTCGAACCGGATTATTCATAAACATCTCCCGTCTTTCCATTTCTGGTCTATTCTTATTTCTATCAATTGCGTAAGCCTTACCATTTAAATGTTCTCTATTCAAAAAGGTCAGTATATCAAAAAGTATATCATTTGTTTTCTGTTTAGCGGAATCAACATAGGGGAGGAATTTGATGTGGTGCAAATAAAATTTCACCTCCAATAAATTTGGATTAGATTCAGGAATAGTTGACATTTTAATGGTTGTAATAGAAGTTGTGACAATCGGTTTATAATCGTTCGTAAAACGATTACAAATTTAATAATTACAATCAATCCATTGTAAATAAATGAATTAAAATCAACTATTACCTAAAGGAGTTCCCTTTACAGGTTCTGACTGAAGTTCCCCTATAAGCTGTGCAAGCTCTGTCTTTAACGAAGGATATTTTTTGATGAGACGTTTGACCTGCTTATCAAACGGTGGAATAGTAAGAACACTATAATTCATTGAGCAGTTCTTCTGCTGAACGGCCTTTAAGTTTGCCCGATTTAATTTTCTCTACATTCTTAAACGCCTTTTTTATTTCGGCTATTTCTTCCAGAAGTTCAGCTTCAGGTGCAGAGATCGGTTTTGCTTTTATATAAGATTGATCTTTTATCAGTTTCATAAAACCAGCGGCCTTTTTATCATCTATGTCCAATAGTAACAGCATAATCAAATTTAATATAAAATCGGCAATTATAAAACAAAACAGCGATGAAGCTTCCCTCATCGCTGTTCATACTTATAAACTAAACAATATAAAAGTTCTTTAGTGCTGGCTGTTGATCAGTATATCCTTTGCCATAATCATCGGTACGCTGATGTATTTCTTTTCCATGTAGTTGATCACCTTTTCCAGTATCTCACGGCTCTGCTCATCCATTCCCTGCACTTCGCTGGCGAATACGGTGTTGATGGCGTTGTTGCGTATCTCTTTTATTTTTTCGGGCACCTGGCGCATAGCTAACTCCACTTTGCGCTGTTTCAGCATGCCTATAAATTCGGTAATGTTGCTTTTGATGATCTCCTCGGCATGTACCAGTTCCTGGTAGCGCTCCTGCAGGTTTTTCTTGGCAACCTCGTTTAGTGAGTGTACCTCGATAAAGTTTACCGGGAAGCTTTTCAGCACTTCCGGCGCGGTATCGTTTGGTACTGCAAGGTCTACTATTGTTTTTTTATCGGTTTCGCCGTTGAGGAGCGAGGTATAAATTTCGGTGGTGATGATAGGGTCGGTTGCAGAGGTGCAGGTGATAATAACATCGAACCCTTTTTTGTAGTCTTTCAAAGCGCCGAGGTTGTAGGCTTCGCCGTTAAGATCGGCAGCCAGCTGTTTGGCTTTTGAAAGTGTACGGTTAAACACCGCGAAATTTGAGAACTTATGTTTTTGAAGATACTTTGAAATATTCTGGTTGGTTTCGCCTGCACCAATAATCAGCACGCGGGCGTTGGTGCACAGGTGCATATCCTTTAACTTGCGATACGCCAGCGATACCACCGAGATGGGGTTTTTAGAGATATGCGTATCTGTATAAACCTCTTTGGCTGTTTTTACTACGCAACTCATCACCATGCGCAGGAAATCGCCGGTAAGGCCGGCCTCGCGGCTATGCTCGTATGCTTTGCGTACCTGGGCAAGTATTTCTTTTTCGCCAACTACCAAACTTTCAAGCGAGCAGGAGATACGCAGCAGGTGATTTAATGCGTCCTGACCCTGGTAAATAGATGCGCTGCCCATGAAAACGCTCATGTAATGCGAACAAATGCCGATGTTCAGCGCGCCGATAAAACGTTCGGCATACGTGGTATCTACCACTTCGTCAGTTACCAGTACAAACTCTACGCGGTTACAGGTAGCGATATAGAAGATCTCATCTATCTGAAACTGCACTTTAACCTGCTGAAGCTTAGCGCTTAAATCTTCCTGACAGATCACCAGTTTACCCAACTCTTTCAGCTCGATCTGTTTGTGCGTAAAAGCTATTACCTTTAAATACTTCAAAGCAGTTTTAATTTTAACCCAACAAAAATAACAGCTTTAATCAGTTCGTATGTCAATACTTTGTCAAACACCTGTATTTAGAATGGTTATAAATTAGAGGTTGATAATTGTGATTTGTAAGAAATTTCATCAGAATACAAAAAATTCGCTGCCGCAAGCGTCCCGCTTGTGGCAAAGATGTAAGGCAAAGGATAAATATCATAAAATAATTATTAACCCGTATATGGACAACCACAAGCGAGACGCTTGCGGGAGCGCATGTCAAACAAACTTCCTTAACAAACATTTAATCCATTATAAAAAACCAGCCCATATATGGTATGTTTGAGTATTGATTGGCTGATGGCATTTTAGCTGTGACCATGAACCATCAACCATGAACTGACATGACAACCATCAAAAAAGAGAATTTCAATATCCCCGGCGCTAAAGGCCGCGGCATGCTGGCCGATATCACCTACGACGCCACCAACAAGGACGTGCCGGTAGTGATATTTGCACATGGCTTTAAGGGTTTTAAGGATTGGGGCGCGCATGATATGGTGGCGCGCTACTTCGCTAAAAATGGCTTCAGGTACCTCAAATTCAATTTCTCACATAATGGCACCACTGCCGATAAACCGGTTGATTTTGCCGACCTCATCGCCTTCAGCGAAAACACCTTTTCCATTGAACTGGAAGACCTGAACCGGGTGATCAACTTTGTTTGCGATGGCCCGCTGATGCCCCCGGTTGAGAATATTTTTCTTATCGGGCATAGTATGGGCGGCGGCATCAGCATTGTTCACACAGCGGAAGATAAACGGGTGAAGAAACTGGTTACAATGGCTTCCATATCCGGATTTGGTAATCTATGGCCGCAGGAAGTGGAGGAACAATGGAAATTATCGGGCATATTGTACATACCCAATATGCGCACCGGACAAGCCATGCCGCTAAAAGCCACCCTGCTGGACGACCTGGAGCGTAACCCCGGTCGCCTGGACATTTTGGCCAAAGCCGCCGAGATTGAACAACCATGGCTTATTACCCATGGCAGCGAAGACAAGACCGTATCCTTTGAAAGCGCTAATCAACTGGGTAAGGCTGCCAAAAACGCGTTACTCAGCATCATCCCCGAGGCCGATCATACCTTCGGCGCGGTGCATCCCTATGCCAAAAAGACACTGCCCAAACAATTGCACGAGTTTTGTGATGAGGCCATCGAGTTCTTAAAAAAATAGGGAGGAAGAAGCAAGAATCAAGACGCAGGAATCACCACTGTAATTGATTATATTACTTGGATCTTACTTCTTGTCTCTTGATTCTAATTCACTATGAGTATAAAAGGTTCTGTAAAAAAGGGTAGAAAATTTCAAAATCCGATACCGACTGACGAAGCAGGATTTGGTAAAATGATTCCCATACTGCGCGAGTACATTAATAATTCTGCCGAGAACACCCCTAAAAAGCAACTTGGCCCTTTTAAAACCAATGCAAGCATTTATGCAGCGCCGCCCGAAAATGGCTTACGCATTACCTGGGTTGGGCATTCCAGCTTATTGATAGAGATAGATGGCAAGCGTATCCTCACCGATCCGGTTTGGAGTGAACGTGCCTCTTTCCTGTCATTTATGGGCCCGAAACGCTTTTTCGAACCTCCATTACCGCTTGATCAACTGCCGCCGCTTGATGCCGTAATCGTTTCGCACGACCATTACGACCATCTGGATAAAGATACCATCAATTTTTTTGCTGGTACGGAAACTCCTTTTTATTGTTCATTGGCAGTGGGTAAACACCTCACCAAGGCAGGTATCCTCAGAAACTTTATTACCGAGATGGATTGGGGCGACAGCGTGCCAATTGGCAATGATTGTGTACTTACCGCAGCACCGGCAAGGCACTTTTCGGGCAGGGGGATCATCAACCGGAACGAAACCCTGTGGTCGTCTTTCGTAATACGGGGTTCAAAACACAACATTTTTTTCGGTGCGGATTCGGGCTGGTTCCCCGGCTTTGCTGAAATAGGCGATGCCTACGGGCCGTTTGACCTTACCATGCTGGAGATTGGCGCCTACGGCAAATACTGGCCCGATATACACATGGGGCCTGACAGCGCCAGCAATGCGCACATCGCCCTCAAAGGCAAGCTCATGATGCCTATCCATTGGGGAACGTTCAACCTGGCGCCGCATGCCTGGTATGAACCTATAGAAAGGTTAATAACCTACGGCGAACAAAAGCATATCGAGCTATTTATACCTGAACCCGGCAAGCCTACCGAAGTGAACGGCGCCTATAATTCGGAATGGTGGAAGATGTACCTGTCCTGAACCTCTACTGGTTTCAGTCTGTGACTGAAATCACGGATAATGTCAGTTTAAAACTGACATTATCCAAAAAGCTTCAGTTATAAACCGAAGCCAGTAAGGGTAAAATAACAAACTAAGAAACCATGTCATTGCGAGCGGAATGTGGGTGGCTATGCGCAGCGAAGCAACCTCGCCGCTATGCAAAACGACGGGGTTGCTTCGTCACTCCTATGCACATTCCCCGACGCTGTTCCTCGCAATGACAATTTTGAATATTTTGTCATGAACAGCGGCAGTGCTTGTTTTGAATTAATTTGGCCAAAGCCGGAAAGTTGATTGATGATTTATCCGTTGACTTTAGTCAACGGCAATTACATTTGTCGATCTGTACTATTATTCCGCAACCTCCACCCAGTTCCCGTCTTCCTTAATAATACCGATCAATTCATCCAGCGCGTTTGCCGAAGCGATGTTTTTTTTCACGGCTTCCTTACCGCGGTATAGCGTTACCTTACCCGGGCCAGAACCTACATAGCCATAATCAGCATCGGCCATTTCGCCGGGGCCGTTCACTATACAGCCCATAATGCCAATCTTCAGCCCTTTAAGGTGACTGGTACGACTGCGGATCATCTGGGTAGTCTCCATCAGATCGAACAACGTACGGCCGCAGCTTGGGCACGAGATATATTCAGTTTTGGAGATACGCGAACGGGTAGCCTGCAAAATGCCAAAGGCGGTAGAAGTAATTACTTTGGTTGGCACCTGCGGCGCATCTATCCAGACACCGTCGCCAAACCCATCAACCAGCAGCGCACCCATATCGGTAGCGGCGTAGAGTTGGAGGCGAGTGGCGAGCGGGTCGCTTTCGGACTTGTGGTTTTCCGGACTTGCGGACTCGAAATCATAACTTCTCTTAACAATCACCGGCACATCCAGCCCCAGTTCTTCCATCCTGAAAAAGAATGCACGCTGATCGGGCATGCCGTGCACTGCATCTGTTTCGAGCACGAAAACCAATGAGTGATTGAGCGGGATCAACCCAAATTCTTCACTATTCAGATTCTGCGGTTTAATGCGCACGAGGTTGAGCGCTGATGAACGGTCGGCAGCGCCGTCAACATATTCCCTGAGTGTAAATACGGGGTGGCAAAGCGTTTTATTGGCCAGCTTTTGCCAGGTTGGGTAATTGTATAACTGTTTCAGGTTGCCCGGCAGCGTAAATGAAGGTAATTCATCTGCCAGGTAAACAAAATCCACCGATTGCTCGGCCATATTGTACTTATCTAATACAGGCGAATACAGGTAACCTGCATCATTCAGTATCGAAGGGTCTTTTAAATTGCTTTGTGAAAGATCAACCACTACCCTTGGCACCATGTGGCCGCCTATGAAGGCATTGGACTCATAAGTTTCGCGCTTTTTATACGAATAAGGATCGTACGGAATGTTTTGGCCATGGTCTATGGTCAATGTACTATGGGCTTTCTGCTTTTGCCTTTCAGCTTTCGCCCTTTCCGTATAGCGTTTTACCAGTGCAATAGCCACCGGCGCTTCGGCTTCCGGTTCTTCGGTTAGGGATACCCGAACGGTATCGCCAAGGCCGTCCTCCAGCAGGGTGCCTATGCCAACGGCAGATTTTATACGACCATCCTCGCCGTCGCCGGCTTCGGTTACACCAAGGTGCAGCGGGTAGTTCATGCCTTCGGCAACCATCGTTTCCACCAGCAGGCGGTAGGCTTGCACCATTACCTGCGGGTTGCTCGATTTCATGGAGATAACCAGGTTGTAATAGTTCAGTTGCTCGCACATCCGCATAAATTCCATCGCCGACTCTACCATGCCCTGCGGCGTATCGCCATAACGGCTCATGATACGGTCTGACAGTGAACCATGATTGGTGCCGATACGCATAGCGGTGCCGTATTCCTTACAGATCTTTACCAGCGGGGCAAATTTCTGGTAGATGCGCTCCAGTTCGCCCTGGTACTCGGCATCGGTATAATCTATCTGGTCGAATTTCTTTTTATCGGCATAATTACCGGGATTCACGCGCACTTTTTCTACAATGCGGGCTGCTACCTCGGCAGCGTTCGGGGTGAAGTGGATATCGGCCACTAAAGGCGTGGCATAACCGCGCATACGAAGCTGCTTTTTGATCTCTGCCAGGTTTTGTGCTTCCTTTATGCTCGGCGCAGTAACGCGTACATATTCGCAGCCCGCCTCTATCATGCGGATGGATTGCTCTACCGTACCAATGGTGTCCATGGTATCGGTGGTGGTCATGCTTTGTATGCGGATGGGATTATTGCCGCCCAGCGGTACATCGCCAATGTTCACCTCGCGGGTAACAAAGCGCGAATATTCAGTAAGCGAATTACAGTAACGGCCCGGAAGCTGTTTTATAGCATCATCAGTATTCATGCAGAAAGATCGATCTGATGCAAAATTACGAAATATGGCTGAGGGTTGTAATGTTTGAACGTTGAAAGGTTGTAAAGTTTTGGGGAATGATTACTTCTTACGTCTTTCCAAAAAGTTTCTCCTCGCAAGGCTCGATGCTGTTATCCTTCTTTCTTGTATATCTTGCAAAGCCTTATCAAACAATTCATCAATATTCACTTTTATGCCTTTCCCCGCTTTGATATCAGCTTCGCCTTTCTTGATCATATTAACAAATTCAGGATTATACCAGACCTTTCTTCTCATATACAATTCTATTGAAAATTATATTTCAAATCAACCTATCCTTCACTACCAAAGTCCCCGCAATCATATCATGCAAACACTGCTGTTTGCGGTTAAAAAAGCTAACGAGATACCCCACAAATACAGTCATCACAGAAACGATCTTGGCCAGGTTGCGCCCAACCGACCTGCTTAAACTGATGCGCTCGCCATTTATATCGCATACCTTTATTTTTAGGATCTGCTTGCCATAAGTAGCTTGTTTAGGCGCACATTCCATCACAATGTGATAAATGATTTTGGTAACAGGGATGATACCGATGAGGCTAAAAGCAATAATTATCCGCGTTGGTTTATCTACAAAAACAAACGCCATAAAAGTTAATACCACAAACACGCCAAGTATCATAAACCAATCCAGCGCCGAGGCCAGCAGGCGCTGGTCGAACCCGGCAAAATATTGCGGCGAAACGTGCGGCCGGGTGAAATGAAAAAGCTCACGCAGTTCGGCAACTTCGTGAGCTTCTTTATAATCGGCCATACCGGCCGACCTGACAAAATCGCCGGGCTTAATGCCCAGCGATCTCAATTGTTCTATTGTATAGGGCCCTTGCGGCTTGCCTTCTATAACTAAAAGATACGTATTGCCGGAATTTCCCATTTTCTAATTTTAAACTTATATCCCGAAAATCCGCCTAATCCGTTAAATCCTGGTTCAGACACTAATACCTGTGCACATCAAACGATGCCATACCGCCGCTTACATTCATGTACAGTTTGTTTTTAGCGGTTTCAAAACCAGGCGTTTCGTAATCGCCATCGCTGCCTTTCTTCAGGCCGGCATCTTCCAGGTTGTTGGATGATAAAAAGCCCGAGATATTCACCTTGCAGGCCGCATCCTTCGGTATACGGATATCTACGCTTGCTGCACCGGTTGATACATTTACATTGGTGGTTTCGAGCGGTTCGCCCAGTTTCACATCAAAAGATGCTGCGCCGCCATTCAGTTTTAACGCATGAATTTTAAATTTCGACAGGTCGAAGTTTACTTCCGCTGCGCCAGTCTCTACATTCACGTCCCATATTGGGTTTGGATTGAGCTTAATAACCGCCGCATTCGAGTTATCATGATCGCCGTGCCAGTTAAAGTGCATGCTTTTTTTACCGTTCATCTCAAAGTTGAGCACATAGTTCGAGCCATCGTTGTGGTGCCAGAACTGGTAGCGGCCCCAATGTTCTTTGGTATCGGCCCTGAATAACTGGTTTGTGGTATCGTTTAGGGTGTAAGATGAGGCGCCGCCGCTGATGTTCAGTTCGGCAGTTTTGGCGTCGGCAGTATAAGGCAGGTTAAAGTTATGGGTAGATTCTATTTTAACTACACCTTTATTGCCCGTAGTATCGTTATCATCATCGTCAG
>JBQCIS010000064.1:0-34622 GCA_051953515.1 Mucilaginibacter sp. | reverse complement strand
GCACTGCGCCAGTTACTGCCCAACAAGATCATCTCTTTCTATGATTACGGGCCGGCCGCTTCTGAACTTTCATACAACGGCATTACCGTATGTTCGCAGATCAACTACAGCTGGAATGCGATTTACGGTACATGGTCGGTGCCAAATGTTCCGGGCCTGTCTAAGAGCCAATTGGGCCCTGCAGCTATTGATATTGGCAGCACATCGCAAACTACAGCCACAACGCTGGCAGGGAAAACAGTAAGCAATGGTTATGGCATCTACCTTACCTATGGCCTTACCGATGCTGATACCCATACCTACATTTCAGCTTTCACCAAGAAGCTATATGGCAGCAGCGCTGTGTACAAATAAAAACCTAAAGTACAGGTATTCTCACCAACAAAACCCCGGGCTTTTTGACCGGGGTTTTGTACATCGTCTGATATAGCCTTACCACATAAACCCCTGTACACTAACAAATTTATCTTCGGGCATTGCCATGCTTAAAAACATACCGGGATTTGTAGTGTAGGCCCCTATGGTAAGTTCGGCAGCCCGCATAATCTCCATAGAGGTAAATAACTTTATGAGGTCATTTCGCTTTTTTAAGGGGTCTGCCTTCTTAAAGTCGTTGTGTACATATCCGCGCTCTTCCGGGTTAACCAGGGTAAAGAAACGGAGGTCGGGGTATTGTGCCTGCAAGTTTTCAATTACCGTGTAATCATCAGTAAGGATAAAAACATCCTTCAAACCCGATAATTCCTTTAACTTTTCTATATAATTATCGGTTGAAATAAATTCATACTCTGTATCCTTATCGCCTTTTCTAACATGCACAGATGCGTACTTTTCAGGTAAATTCAATCGCGAAATATTTACCCCGATCTCTGCTTTAGTAGCCTCATTAAACCTGTATATCATTTCAATGATCTTACGCGATACATCCCGCAGGCTACCCTTCAACCCAAGTTCCGGAATATCAAAATGCTCCTTATAAAATTCGTTATTGAAAAACGAATGAAATAACTCATAGGTTAAAGAGGTGTCTTTATTAAACAGCTTATAAAAATACCACTGAGGATAGTTTCTTAATTTTAATTTTTTTGCTTTCAATCTTCTGTTAAACCGCTTATGAAAAGAGGAATCTACAGTCTCTGCAAAGGGTTCAAAAAAATCGTCCCAACCCTTAGTTACTTTAAATTGAGAATTGCCTGAGTATAAGATAAACTGATATTGATGTTTCAGGCAATATATTATCCCAAACACCATATTATTAAATTCGGAATAAAAACCGCCTTCTGAACCGAAGTTGAAAATATATTTTTTCCGGAAAGAGCTGTTCAATTTATTGTAAGCCGCTAACTTATTCATAAGGTATTAGGTATTTAGTACTGTTAATCGTCATCGCATTGCTTGTGCCCGACGGCCAAAATTAGTCTAAAAATCCCCGATGTTTTTTCCTCCAAAGAAATTTGGTTGTTTTTAGTTGATATTCAGAAGAATATTTTAATTAAAAGCATCAGTTATGTTTATCGGTATAAAACAAAAAACCCTGGCTTTCACCAGGGTTTGCAAATATCAATAAAGCTAAATTTAAGCCACTTTTAGCTTCTTCAGATCTGATTTTTCGAATTTTTCGAGCGCGTAATCCAGCGTTACCATCAGTTGCTTCACATCTTTTTTGGACGGGAAGTCGAACATCGCATCAATCATGATGGCTTCACAGATGGAGCGCAGTCCACGAGCGCCCAGTTTAAATTCAATAGCCTTGTCAACTATAAAATCAAGTACTTCAGGCTCAAACTCCAGTTTTACACCTTCATACTCGAATAACTTTTTATACTGCTTTAAAAGCGAGTTTTTAGGCTCTGTAAGGATATTTTGCAGCGCTTCCCTATCCAACGGGTTCAAATACGTCAGCACAGGCAAACGGCCGATCAGTTCAGGTATCAAACCGAATGATTTCAGGTCTTGCGGTGTAATGTACCGATACAGGTTTTTCAGATCAACATCCTCGTCGCGTTTTAATTTGTAACCAACCGTTTGTGTGCGCAGACGGCTGGCTATCTTACGGTCGATGCCATCAAAAGCACCTCCGCAAATAAACAGGATATTGCTGGTATTCACCGTTATCATTTTCTGATCCGGGTGCTTACGACCACCTTGCGGCGGAACGTTTACCATGGTACCTTCTAAGATTTTTAATAAGGCCTGTTGTACACCTTCACCGGATACATCACGAGTGATGGACGCGTTATCACTCTTGCGGGCGATCTTGTCTACCTCATCAATATAAACGATACCACGCTCGGCGGTAGCCACATCATAGTCTGCAGATTGCAGCAGGCGGGTTAAAATACTTTCCACGTCCTCGCCTACATAACCGGCCTCAGTAAGTCCTGTGGCATCGCAAATGCAAAACGGCACATTCAGTATTTTGGCAAGCGTTTTGGCCAGCAGGGTTTTACCCGTACCGGTTTCGCCCACCATTATGATGTTCGATTTTTCTATCTCAACTTCGTCTTTATCAATACGCTGGTTAAGACGTTTATAGTGGTTATAAACAGCTACAGATAATATTTTTTTTGCATCATCCTGGCCAATAACATACTGGTCAAGGTGTGCTTTTATCTCAACCGGTTTTAATATACCAGGAGTTGCGGGCGAAGTTTTTACTTTGCGTACCTTTAGCTCTTCTGCTAATATTTCGTTGGCCTGGTTTACACATTTATCACAAATGTGCGCGTCGAGCCCGGCAATCAGCATCAGGGAGTCCTGCTTTCCTGCACCACAAAATGAGCACCTGATCTCCTTGCTATTTTTGTTCATGTCTTCTACAATTTCTCAAAAATAAATCATTTGATAATGAAATACAAACCAATACGGCATGTTGTTTCACTATCAAATGATTATGTATACCATTAACTAAATATATTAATTAGTTTTTGGTGTGGTTGCCGCGTAAAATTTCGTCGACCATACCAAACTCTTTTGCTTCTTCGGCAATCATCCAGTGGTCGCGATCCGAGGCATCCCAAACTTTCTGAAAATCTGCACCGCTATGATCAGCAATGATCTGGTACAGTTCTTTTTTCAGCTTGGTGATCTCGTGGTAAGTGATCTCAATATCCGACTGCTGGCCCTGTGCACCGCCAGATGGCTGGTGAATCATCACCCTTGAGTGCGGCAATGCAGCACGTTTGCCGGCTGTACCTGCGCAAAGCAATACAGCGGCCATTGAAGCGGCCATACCGGTACAAATAGTAGCCACATCGTTCGAGATGAACTGCATGGTATCATATATACCCAAACCGGCATAAACCGAACCACCGGGCGAATTAATATAAATCTGTATGTCGCGTTTTGCGTCAGCCGATTGCAGGAACAGCAATTGTGCCTGGATGATGTTAGCGTTCTGGTCGTAAATAGCATCGCCCAGGAAAATAATGCGGTCCATCATTAAGCGTGAGAACACGTCCATCTGGGCCACATTCAACTGGCGCTCTTCAATGATGTAAGGCGTCATGCTGGTTGGCAATTTGCTGCGGTCAACTGCCGAAATATATCTGTCAACGCTCAAGCCATTGATGCGATGATGTTTAACTGCGTATTTTCTGAATTCGTTTTTATCGATAATGTCCATAGTGTGTGAAAAAATTAAGTGCGGTGTTAGCGCGTTAAATATAGTTTATACTTGAATAATTCTGTTACAATAAAGTTTGCAAAAAGTAAAATTTGTTTTGGGGAAGTCGGAACTCGAATTTATAGAATTTAAGGAATGGTCAGAATATAAGTTCTTATTCAATAAATTCTTTCTATTCTTTTAATTCGAGTTCAGATAATGGCGTTGCCGCAGTCCGCGGTAAGGCCACGAAGTGGCCCGGGCTATCCGCTCATACGCCTGCAGGCCTTAGGCGCAGGGCCGGTATCCGCTGTTATCCCTAACGCAGAAAATTCTGAACCTTGATTTGTAGGATTAAAGGATTACCATGATGCACAATCAAGAAATCCTAAAATCAAGCGAATCAAGGTTCAAGACAAAAGAAAAGTCCGCAAATCCTACTTACTTTCGGACTTGCGGACTTACAACCTTTCGGACTTAAAAAATTAGTGCTTATGCTCAGCAACCATTTTGCTGAACTCAGGGTAAGCTATTTCTTTTTTATCCAATGTGGCAACGCTCTTGATATAGTCAAATACCTTTAAGGCTTTTACTTCTTCAAATATCTTGTTGGCGTTGTCTTTGTTCTGTAAGTATTGTACGGTGTATTGGCCCAACTGCTCTTCAGGGATTGCCTGTGCGCTGTACATGCGGAACTGAGCATCCAAACGCTGCTTAGCCAGGTCAAACACTTCCTCGTATTTAATCTCCAGCTTCGCGTCTTTAATGATCTTGTTTTCAACCAGTGTCCATTTCAGGTTCTGGGCAAAATCTTTGTAACCGCCCTGTAATTCTTCTTCGCTCAGTTGCTCGTTTGTGGCACGTAACCAACGTTTCAGAAATTCATCCGGCAGTTCAAAGTTTACTTTGTCCATAACCAGGTGGTAAATACCATCCTGCAGTTGGCGCTCGCTGTCCTGCAGCATCATGGTTTCAATTTCCTCTTTTATTTTGGCCCTGAAACCGGCTTCGTCGGTCACCACTCCTTCACCAAATAATTTGTCAAAGAACTCCTGGTTCAAATCACTTTCTTCCAAACGGTTAACATTTTTAACAGTTAACCGGAAGTTTGATTTCACCTGTTCTGCGGCATCTTCGTCTACCTTTAAAATAGCTGCAATACGTGTAGCATCATTGTTGTAGGCTTTCTGGATGTCGAAAGTTACCACGTCATCTTTTTTTAGGCCGATAAGCGACTTTTTAACTTCTTCGTTCTGTACCTGATCCAAACGTACCGATGTGGTATTGGTAATGCCATCCTCAAAAACAGAACCATCAGGCGAAAGCTGCACTAATTCGGCATAAAGCACGTCGTCATCTGCCGATACGTCAGGATTTGTCATCTTGCCATAGCTTTTGCGGATGTTTTTGATACGCGCTTCAAGCGTTTCGTCATCAACTTTTATGTCGTATTGGGTAACATGATCTGCTGATGACAAATCGATATTGAACTCAGGCGCCAGACCGACCTCGTAGTTAAACTCGAAGCTGTCGGCGAAATCCCAGTTATATTCTTTTTTATCATCAACTTTTGGTAGTGGCTGGCCCAAAACTTCCAGCTGCTGATCGTTAATATAGTTGTTCAATGTATCAGAAAGCAGGTTATTGATCTCGTCAACCAAAATGCTTTTGCCATACATACGTTTAATGTGCGCAGGCGGCACCATACCCGGACGGAAACCCGGAATCTTTGCTTTTTTAGCTTGTTCTTTTATAGCTTTTTCAACACGTGGATTGTAATCTTCCGGGTTGAGGTTCACTTTCAATACTGCGTTCAGGTTATCGATCTTTTCCTGTGATATATTCATCTTTTTGCGGATATGTTTTATAAATCAACTGTTTGGTATCCAGCCTGTCAATTACAATGCCAACGACACCAGATTTGAGGGGGCAAAGGTAGGAAAAGTTGTGGAAGTTTGAAAGGAAATTATGATTAGTCATTGCCAGTTGCGTCATTGCGAGCGCAGCGTGGCAATCTCTGCGCGATAGATTGAACGATTGCGATGGTGTAGTTCATTACCTATCTATTCAACCGCTCAATTGCCGCTGTGGCTATTACTTTTGGCTTGATCCAAAAGTAACCAAAAGATCAAGCCGGAAAAAACCTTCCACCCGCGGGCCATACTCCCGGCCCGGTTTTCCGTCAGGCCTCTGCCCCCTTTATTTCAAACTTATCATGCGCAGCGCAATAACGTTCTGCTTATATTACATTATTTCTCCCCACCATCCCATCGCCACAAATGCATACTTGCATAGGTACGATATGGACTCCATTGGGCAGATATGTCATGCAGTTGTGCCATAAATGCTTTCTTATCCTTACGATCCAGCCCATAAAGCGCTTCAACTGCTTTTTGAAGGATGAGGTCATCCGAAGGAAAAACATCCTCGCGACCCAATGCCGCCATCAGGAACAGGTGGGCTGTCCATTTGCCTATGCCTTTTATGGTTGTGATGTATCCTATCACTTCATCATCGGTCATTTGGCTTAGCCTTTCCAGGTCGAGGCCATTGTCGATATCAAACCGGGCGATATTTTTGATGTAACCGGCTTTGGCAACAGAGATACCTATCGCCCTCAGATTCTCAATCGGCACAGCTACCACTTCTTCAGACGTGGGTGCCTTGCCGCCAAACAGATCAAGAAAACGCTTTAATATCACCGCTCCTACGCGGTTCGATAGTTGCTGCTGAATGATGGTAGAATACAGGTATAGTGTAACATTATCCGTCTTGTTAATACTGCGGGGCGATTGGCGGGCGAGCACTTCCTTCAATACCGGATCTGCTGAAAGTATTTCGAAATAATTTCCGGACGATACGCTGTCCATAATCATGCTGCTTTATAGTCTATCCGGGTAATATCCAAGTATCATCAATACCTGAATAACCAGTGCTGCAATATTAATAACGTACGAAAAAAATATATTCGCAAACCTGATTGCGCCGGTATCGAATTTAGTTTCGGGCTTATTACGGATTTTTCTCCAGGCCATTACACCTATGTACCACGCATAGATCAGTACCGGCGCGCAGGTCACCACGAACAGGTTAAAAAACACCTTCCACGGCAGCAGGTACTCTGATATGATCAGCCCGGCATGCAATATGACAAATAGCGCAAAAGCCACACCTAAAAAGTATTGTACTTTTTTGCTAAATATACCGGGCCGGTTGAGCAGCATCCAGATAAAAAAGTCTATTATGGCGAAAATGGATATGTAGGCGATCTTAATGGTCATTAATGGCTATGGATTAAAATATTATACAAGTATACAAATAGCCGATAATAACCAATGCATCCGGACTATATTACCAGGTTACCACTTTGTTGCTTACCGGCTTTATGGTACGCAGATAAGCATAAATAGCTTTCAGATCGGTATCGTTCATACCGGCGTAATCATACCAGGGCATAACGGTTTTAAACTTGATGGCTTGCTTATATATCGCGCTTGACGTATCACGCACATCCTTAAACCTGTGTAAAAACGCTTCACGCGTCCAGTTTCCTATGCCGGTAGCTTTATCCGGCGTAATATTGGCCGATGTTACCGTTGTGGGGCCTACTTTAAAGCTTACACCGCCAGCAAATTCCAATCCCGGCAATGGCGTACCTTTATCACTTTGCGTATGGCAGAACGTACAACTGGCAGACGTTACCAGATATTTACCATAAGCAACAGTATCGCTCACCGGCGGCAGCTTACCCAGATTGGCCTTTTGCGGCATCAGGTGAACAATGATATTGGTCGGAAAATCAAGCTTACGTTCAGGATAAGGCTTTGTTTCGATAGGATGCAGGGTACGGAGATATGCGATGATGGAATAAAGGTCTTCCCTATCCATTTTGGCAAAGTTTTGCCACGGCATAAATGGAAATATAGCGGTACCGTCCTTACGTTCGCCGGTAGTTATGGCGCGGAAGATTTCGCCGTCGGTCCAGTTTTTCAGGTTGAATGGCGTAATATTGGGCACATAAATATCGCCGGGTATCCCTGCATCGCTGTCAAAGTCGTCGCCGCCGGCCCCAAGTTTATCCGGGGCAACCTCCGCTATTCGTTTCGACCAATCGCGCTGCGAATGGCAGTCGGTACAAAGTGTTACGTGGTTGGCAAGATATTTTCCGCGCTCAATGCGCTGCGGCGTAAGGGCAATCTTTATGTCGTCGGGCTTACCCACATCGGGCAGGCACAGCGTAACATACCCAATGCCAATTACGGCAATAAGCACTAAAGCAACGACCGTAAAAACGATCACTTTCGAGATTCTTTTCATGACAGGTTAGTAGCGGTTGAATAAAATAAAGTTTACTAATATACAGGATATTACAAATTTCAATGATAAAATATTTATTAAAACAAGCGCCAGCATTTGTGTGCTGGCGCCCTTTAAATAATTAATATACGGTGCAGATTACTCCACTTTCTCCAATGACGATGCTCCCGATTTTTCGTTATGCACCTCGGTTGGGTTGCCTTTATATTTGATCTCCGATGCGCCGCTGCTGCTAACATTAAGCGAATGCAGTACATTTATTTCGCAATGGCTTGCGCCTGATGTACTGATATCGTAGTCGCTCACTACAAAATTGAAAGCATGAATTTTGGCCACGCCGCTGATATCCACATGGTTTGAGGTTGCCTGTCCGCTTAGTTGCAGTTCGGTATCGCCACTACCTTCAACAGTTACGTTGGCAGCGTTCAGCTCCAGGTTAACCTTGCTCACGCCGGAGAGGTGAAACGCCAGATCTTTACAAACCAGCTTACCATCTGCACTTAGTTCGGTAGCGCCCGAAGCCCGGACCTGTTCAAGATCCTTCACTCCTATTATTACCGACATATCTCCGGCATTGCAAATGTTTTTGTGGGTATATATATGCAATGTACCGCCGTCGTTCTTGGTTTTAATATACTTTAAGATATTGTCATCGGCAGTGATGCTCACCTTTCCTGAACTGTCCTGCTTCAGTATCACTTTAAATCCGCCTGATATTTCCAGCCGGTTAAAATCGTTTGTCACCGTGCGGTTTTCAGTTGCCGGATGCCCGGAGCCATGTATACAATTAAACACGCACGATGATGTCAGACTCATCATACCTAAACCTGCTACGAGTATTGCCAGGTTTAAAAAAGGTCGTTTCATAATTATTAGATTTTGTAGAGGTGTGTGACTACTAATATACAAATGATGTTACATTAAAAAACATAAAAAAAGCTATGCCCCGTAGGCCATAGCTTTATGATATATGTTGAACTTTTGCAAAAGTATTGATTAGAGGGTGGCCAGCTCTTCGGTATTGATATGAGCAGCGCCTATGCGGGTTGCTGTAAGGTGCTCGGCCTGTAACTTCGACTGGTTAACTGTAGCTGCAGTTGCATAATTGAGCTGACATTCGTTAACAAAACCGCTTAAGTTAGCCTTGGCCCTGCCATTGATGTTGAAATTAGCGTTGTAGCTGTCGAGGTTAAGGTTAGCGGTTGCATTGTCGTACAGGTTCACGTCTAAATTAATGGCTGAGAGGTTACCGAATGATTTTACTTCGGCATTGTCATAAACGCTCAGGTTTTGCAGGTCTTTTACAGTTACCCAAACCACTAATTTTTCGGCGCCATAAGAAGCGATCTTTAAAGTGCCATTCTGATTTTGCACGAAAGCGTCTTCGGCATAGTAGTGATTGTAAACTTTTACATTTTCGGCTGTGCCGCTTGATACGAACACTTGCACATTTCCGCGAATTTCAATTTTGTTAACGTTGTGCACTTCCGTTAAAGTGGTGCTTACTTCAGCGTTATTTTTGCTGATCTTGCCGGTTTCGGCTTTGCTGTAATTTACGGTTCCTAATGCTAATGCTGCAATAGCTATAAGGGAAAAAACTTTAGTTTTCATATTATTATAGTTTTGATTGTCAATTAATTTCATTTTTTCAATTTCTAAATACAACCATAAGACATACGCATATCGCGCTGTGTTACAGCCCGAAACCGCCTATTAGATGTATGGCATAAAAAACCCGGCGAACGCCGGATTTTCGTCGGCGAAAACGGAAAGAAATTTTCAGGAATGTTGATGGAGATGAGCGGATTGCAGTAAAATCAGGCTCATATTACAGGGTATTCAGAAGAGAAAAGAAGCGCAGGTAAGTGTAATTCCCTCCAAAGAAGGGAATCGATCATCCTAACGCTTATAAAGATTCTGTTTTGTCTCCTGTAAGCATATCCAACAGCAAACAAAAAGAGAAGATATTATTGGGGGCCCATGTTAATCAATATATTTATTGACAAATTCAGAAGCATAAGCTTTGATCATATCGCGCACTCTCCTAAACTCATCCAGCTTTTGTTCGGGTGTACCGGTAGCCTTTGCCGGATCGGGAAAGTTGTTATGAAAACGCTGAACATTGCCGGGGAAAAACGGGCAGGCCTCGTTAGCATTGTCGCAAACAGTTATTACATAATCAAACGGAATATTAATGTATTCATCGACGTGGTTAGAGGTGTGGTTTGAGATATCGACACCATCTTCCGCCATTATCTTTATCGCAAACGGATTTACGCCATGCGTTTCAATACCGGCGCTATATACGTTTGCTCTTTCGCCTGCAAATTGCTGTAAATAACCGTGGGCAATCTGGCTGCGGCAACTATTGCCGGTGCACAGCACTAATATATTTTTAGGTTGATTCATATATAAAGTTTAATTTTTTGATGCAAAATATTTACAAACCGGTATAGCCGCTGCAGCCCCTATAACCGGCGCCGACAGGTATACCCATAAAAATTCCGTATGCCCCGAAACCACTGCCGGCGCTAATGACCGCGCCGGATTCATTGATGCGCCAGATACCGGCCCGGCAAACATTGCTTCAAGCAAAACCACAGCGCCTACCACTACCCCGGCAATTATCCCACGCTCCTTGCTGCCTGTGGATACGCGCATAATGGTAAGCATGAGGAAAAAGGTTAAAATAATTTCCAGTATAAAGGACTGCCAGGCGCTGCCTGCCGGCAATGTAGCGCCTAAAAGCTCATTTGAAGGAAATAGTATTTTCAGCGTAAAACTTGCCAGTATTGCTCCCGCAAGCTGACTGATAATATAGGGCAACAATTGTTTTACAGGGAAAAGCCGGGCTGCCGAAAAAGCAATGCTTACTGCAGGGTTTAAATGCGCTCCGGATATATCGCCAAAGGCATAGATCATACAGGTAACGATAAGCCCGAACGTAATAGCAATGCCGGCATGGGTAACACCGCCTTTGCTTACCTGGTCAATCACTACAGCGCCCGTACCGCAAAAAACCAGTGCGTACGTACCGATAAATTCTGACAAATATTTCTTCATGGTGTTATTAGCAGCAATCCAGCCCGCAGCAGGTTTTATTTTGCGATGGCTTCTCGGCATATACCGTTATGCTGAATATCCCCGTATTTCCCGACCGGAAGCTTTCAATACCTTCCGGATCAAGGTATGCGCTCAAAATATCGTCGGGTATAATTATCTGCTTTTCTTTTTGCAGCGTGATATTGGTGAAACCATTAACGTTGATCAACTCAAGATAAACTTGTTTTTGAATAGCACCCGAAACACATCCGGCGTACATTTCGGCGGTTTCTTTCAGCGCCAATGGCAGGTCGCCCACCAGAACAATGTCTGAAATACTAAAATGCCCGCCCGGTTTTAATACGCGGAATATCTCTTTAAAAACGCCGTCCTTATTTGGCACCAGGTTTAACACGCAGTTACTTACCACCACATCGGCTACACCTGCCGTCACCGGCATTTTTTCAATATCACCAAAGCGAAATTCCACATTATTGTAACCCAGCTTTTCGGCATTGCTGCGTGCCTGTGTTATCATGGCTTCAGTAAAATCTATTCCTATAACTTTGCCGCTTTCGCCGGTTTCGGCCCTTGCAACAAAGGCGTCGTTTCCCGCGCCCGAACCGAGGTCAATCACCGTATCGCCCTTTTGTATATTGGCAAACTGTGTTGGCAGGCCGCAGCCCAGGCCCAGATCGGCATCCGGGTTATAACCTTCAAGGGTTGTATAATCATCGCTCATGATATTGTAAACCTCCGTTGAACAACACGAAGACCCGCAACATGATGATTGATTAACCGACTTATCCTGCGAAGCGATCTCTGTGTATTTCTGCCTCACTATCTCTTTAAGTTCTTCTGAAGTTTTCATATCCATTGTAATATTACGATTAATAAATCCAAAAAATATATCAGCAACACTTACCTGTTGCCTGGTATAATGCAAAAAAGCTATTTAATTCTGTTTGAAGATTTTTCCATGCATTTGGCTCAATGCAATAGCATACGCTTACGCCTTCAATAGTTCCCTGTATCAGGCCGGCATTCTTTAGTTCTTTAAGGTGCTGTGAGATGGTTGCCTGTGCCAATCCCAGTTCATTTACAATGCTTCCGCAAACGCAGGCATTGGCTTTAATAAGATACTGCAAAATAGCTATACGCGCAGGATGGGCAATAGCTTTTAACTGCTTTGCCAGCTCGTTTTGCTGCGGCGTAAATATTTCTGATTTCGTAGCGCCCATATATTAATCGCAATATTACGATTAATAATGATATATTCCAAAAAAAACTTTTCGCGATGTAAATAAGCGGGGCAAAAAAGAATGGTATTTCAATTATTCGCTTAGCGGGACAGGGTCGGTATACTCCACCCCTTCGTCGAGTGAGCCAAAATTCTCCCAATCGTATTGTATCTTATTGAGTTTGTAGATAAATAAAAACAACAAAATTAATTCAAGGCGTATGTTGAAGTTCCCGCTTAACATAAAATAAAGCATAACCACTATACATACCGTTATATTAATAATGGCATTTACCTTTGCCAGGTTAATGGCCCAATCTTTTTCCGTCCACAGGCCAAACGCCACTACCCCTGTAAAAAGCATTATGGCTATATCTATCACCCCCTTAATTGATAATGGGTTGGTTGTTTTAATGCCAAATATTTCAAGGTTAAAAGTAATGTGCAGCGCGCTTACCAACAGTGCAACTGGGGCAATAGCCCCTATTATCATAAAGAACCAGCAAAAAAATTTCATCCACCAGGGTAATAAAGCCCTTCTGCGCGGGTATTTAAGAAATTTTGCTGTAGGGTTTCCGAAGTTAACATTGACATCGCTCATGATAAGTTTATTTTGGTTGATGGATAAAGATAATATTATCGCATATTAAATAGCAAAAACTATCTGATTAAATAATCATTACAGCTATAAAGTAAACTTTTTTGCAAGCAGCTTTGTTGATTGGTTTATAGCACTCTATAAATCATTCGCCATGAAAAAGCACACATTCCCGGAGGAGCAACCCGAAATATCAGAACAGCCAGAGAAGAAACCTGAGGTTAACCAACCACATGATCCCGGAGAACCGCATTCGCCGGAGGAAGACAACCCGCATGTGCCTAACGAAGTACCGCAACAGCCGCCAGCCCCGCCTGAAAACCCTGGTGTTGCACCGTCTACGCCAAATGGATGATCGTTATCGCTTTGCAAGAGTATGTGACAGATCGGTATGCGGAAGCGGCAGCTTGTTGGCGCTTTGTAGCGTATAAAGACGAACCGCGGCATTGCCGCCTGCTGTAAATGTTGCGGATGGGCAATATCCTGCCGACAGAAGGAATTTATTAATAAATGTATCTTCGTGATAGGCCCTTAGCGTATATACCCACACACGCTTGCTTAATGTTTTGAGCTGATTTAAATCATTCCGCCCGGATGATATTGCAGGCGGAGTATATGAACCTATAATGATATGCCTGGCAGCGTAAAAACTGATATCATGATAAAACAGCATAGGGTATTTTGCTGATTGCGTTATGTAGACGTCATCCGTTTTACTGGAATGACTTTTCATAAAGCTGATACAGCGGCGCAAGTCGTCATGCCGTATGAGCGGAAAGGATTGCGCTATCAGCAGGGCGAACAGCACCAAAGGTATGGCCAACTGTATCATAGACTTTGTGTTAGTCGCCGGCAAAAATTGCAATAGCCAATAAACCCCATAAGTAACAGAGATGATAAGCAATGGTGTAAGGTATAGCACCAGGCGGGTATCAAAAGGATAAAGCTTAATGCCCGATAACAGCAAATGCAGCGGCATAGGTAACAATAGCAGGATGCCAACGGACATTCGATTTTTAATAATGTAGAATATCCCTGTGAAGAACAGAACGATAAGCAATATACCTGCTGCTTTTCCGAAATAAAGTTGGAAATAGAAGTTCGACACAAACTTATTGGCAACCCAGGCAGGTAAGTAATTATTCAAGGGCATAAATCCACCGGCTTTTATCCAATAGGCCAGCATAAGCTGCTTTAGCGGATGGTTGTAAATAAAGCACCGGTAATAAACGCCAAAAACAATGGCCCAGGTAAAAAATACGCCCAAAATCTGCCATAAATACTTTCTATCCTTAACATATCCAACCATAACATACAAGCCTGCGCAAGCAAGTATAACCGCGGAGATATTGGAAAGAAATACAGCGAAAGCACCTGCAATTGCCAGTGTGATGTATCGGTTTTGCTCCTTGCGATATGGCTTTATGGTGACGAAAAGCATGGCGTTTACCACCATTACATCGGTCATGTATTGCTTTACCTCGCTGGAATAATAGATAAACGCGCCATTAAAAACATACAGCGACAATGCAAACAGGACGATAAAATTATTGCTGAACAAGCAGCGCAGCACACGGTAAAACAGAATAAGCGAGGTCCAGTAACACAGCAACGGAAACAGACGAAGCCCGTATTCGCTTTTGGGTATCAGCAGGGCACAAAGATGTTCTATTTGCAGGTAAAGAATTGGCGCAACCTGTCCGTTAGCCAGGCCTTTGAGCAGCATGGAGCTATTGTCGTGGATAATATCAAGCGCCAAAGCAGCCTCATCCATCCATAAGCTACGGTTGTATATAAACTGTGCCAGCGAAAGCACAAAGCCCGTAAAAATAACCGTATAGATCAATCGTTCAACAAACGACGGTTTAACAGCAACAGTTTTCATCTAATCAGGGAAAGTTGCCAATAAGGCAAGCCACCGCTAATATCGCTAAATCCCTGAAATAAGAAGCAAGACGTTAAGAAGCCGGATGCAAGAAAAAAGAGCAGTCAATATCCTAACCCTTATGCCTTTTATCTTGCATCTTGACTGTTGCTTCTTAACGTCTTGCTTCTAACTAACCTACAGGTAATAAACCTGCCCGTCGCTTTTGATCTTGCCCGCGTCAAGCAGCAGGCGGATAATGGAAATACGTTCGCGTTCCGTACCTGTTTTAAGTGAAGTAACCAGCGTTGCCGTATCCATGGGCGATACCGTGAGCAGTTCCACAATCTCGTTGGTGATCTCGTCGCCAATTTCGGCGGCCTTTTGTTCGCGTTTTTCTTCGAGGCAAACGTCGCAGATACCGCATTTTGTGGCGTTATCTTCATCAAAATAAGCCAGCAGCATTTGGCTACGGCACTTTTTGTGGGTGGCGTAAGCGAATACAGCTTCTATTTTGGCCCGGTAAATGGCTTTGCGCTGCTCGATGTACTTTTTGTTAATATGTAATTCCTTCTCGTGCAACCGTGGCCTTATCCAGGTAATCTGGGGGCGGTCGGTTTGCTGCAGGTAGTTGAGGATGCCGATATCCTGCAAGCGGCTCAAGCCTTCCATTACCTGCTGTACGCTCATATTGCCGCGGCGGGCTATATCAAACTCGCGTATGGGCACATAATTCTCAAACGAACCGCCATAGGAGCGCAGCAGGGTTTTGATAAAAGCGTCCCAGCCCTGATTTTGTATCTGGAAGTTGTACAGTTCTTCATTCAACACCTCAAACCTGAAGCGCGAAGGCAAAAACACGCTCTCGTTAAAGGCAAGGCATTCATCCTGCTCCAGAAACTTTAACGCACTTAATGTTTTGATGGGATCGAGATTATAGCGGGCGGCAAAATCACCCAGGTCCAGATCAAAACTTACCCCCGCGCCTGCCCCATAAGCCAAATGGTAATAATTAGCGAGCGAATGGTAAACACGTTTGATCTCATCCACCGAAGGAAAGTTCAGCTCAAATTTCTTTTCTTCCTTGTACCTGTCGGCATTGTTATATAACAGTACGGCGTAGGCTTTTTGTTCATCGCGCCCTGCACGGCCCGCTTCCTGGTAATAGGCTTCCAAACTTTCGGGCACATCCTTATGAATCACAAAACGAACATCAGGCTTATCAATTCCCATCCCGAAGGCATTGGTCGCCACAATTATGCGGGTTCGGTTGTTGATCCAGTTATCCTGCTTTTTTGAGCGCTCGTCTATATGTAGCCCGGCATGATAAAAATCGGCCTTAATACCGTTGTTGGTATAAAGCCGGGCTATTTCGCTGGTTTCGCGGCGGGTGCGTACATATACAATACCGCTGCCTTTTACGCCGTGGGCTATATCCACCAGCTTATGTAGTTTATCCTCCGTATTCAGTACCGAATAGCTGATATTTTTCCGTTCAAAACTTTTGCGGAAAACGTTAGGCTGCCTGAACTGTAATTTTTGCTGAATATCAGTCTGCACCTCTGCGGTTGCCGTAGCGGTAAGCGCCAGAATGGGTACCTCGGGCAGCATTTCGCGCAAATCGGCAATGTGCAGGTATGGCGGGCGAAAATCATAACCCCATTGCGAGATACAATGCGCCTCATCCACCGCTATCAAGTTCACATTCATGTATCTGATGCGCTCACGCACCAGTTCGCTCATTAACCGTTCGGGCGAAAGGTACAGGAACTTCACCTGCTTGTAAATACAATCATCCAGTGCAATATCAATTTCCCGCTTACTCATCCCCGACACTACCGATACCGCGGCAATGCCTTTCGCCTTCAGGTTCTCAACCTGGTCTTTCATCAACGCGATCAAGGGCGAAACCACAATACATAAACCATCCTTTGCCAGCGCAGGCACCTGGAAGCAAATGGATTTGCCGCCACCGGTTGGCAGCAACGCCAGCGTATCATGCCCCAGCAATACAGATTCAATGATCTCCTCCTGCATCGGCCGGAAGCTATCGTGGTTCCAGTATTGTTTGAGGATTTCGTGGAGGGTCATGTACTGATTGAATTACCGGCCTAAGATAACAACAAGCGTGGACTTGTGCGATTACTTCCTTACTCTCCGGCAAAAGCTACAGCGGTTTCAGGTTTTTATAGATGAAAAAATAACCATCTCAATTTTTACAAACACATAACAGTTCCGTCAGTTCAATAATAAATGGTAAAGCGTTAACTTCGCCCCATATTAACATTGACCTGCTAATGAAGTTCTTATACCTACCCCTCTTTTTGCTGCTAACCGTGCTTGATGCAAGCGCGCAGAAATGGAACGTTGAAAACCCTCCCGGCAACGCCAGAAAAGTAACCATCAACACCGACGAAGGCACATGGATGAACCTGGACGTAAGTCCGGATGGTAAAACCATTGTTTTTGATCTGCTGGGCGATATCTACAGCATGCCTGTCACCGGCGGCAAGGCTACTCTGCTGGCAGGCGGCAAAGCATGGGAAATTCAACCGCGGTTCAGTCCGGATGGAAAAAGTATTTCTTATACCAGCGACAGGGATGGCGGCGATAACATTTGGGTGATGAGCGCCGATGGCAGCGACAAACACCCGGTTACGCATGAAAATTTCAGGCTGCTGAACAACGCCTCATGGACCCCCGACGGGATGTACCTTGTTGCCCGCAAGCATTTTACCAACACCCGCTCACTGGGTGCAGGCGAGATATGGATGTACAGCAAATATGGCGGCGACGGCATACAGCTCACTAAACGCAAAAATGATGAGCAAGACGCAGGCGAACCTGTCGTTTCGCCTGATGACAAGTTTGTTTACTGGAGCGAGGATGTTACGCCAGGGCCGCATTTTGAATATAATAAAGACCCCAACAAAGGCATTTACGCCATTAAGGGACTGAACCTGCAAACAGGCGAGATTATTACCGTTGCAAGCGGTGGTGGCGGTGCCTGCCGCCCGCAGCTGTCGCCTGATGGTAAACTGATGGCTTTTGTAAAGCGCGTAAGGCTTAAATCTGTCATCTACCTGCATAATATGGCTACCGGCGAAGAATGGCCGGTATATGATGATCTTTCGCATGATCAGCAGGAAACATGGGCCATCTTCGGCGTATATCCGAACTTCGCGTGGACGCCGGACAGCAAGAGCCTCGTATTTTACGCCAAAGGTAAAATATGGAACCTGAATATCGATTCGTTAAATGCAACCAATATTCCATTCGAGGTAACATCACAACAAACCATCAGCGATGCGCTGCATTTTCAGCAAAAGGTTTTCCAGGATGAGTTTACCGCGAAGATGATCAGGCAACTGACTACTTCGCCCGACGGTAAAACGGTAGCCTTTAACGCGGCGGGATACATTTATACCAAAACATTGCCCGATGGCGTGCCGCAACGCATAACCAGCACCAATGATTTTGAATATTCGCCATCTTTTAGCCCGGATGGTAAATCGCTGGTATATATCGACTGGACGGATGAGCTGAAAGGATCTGTAAACAAGATCGATCTTACTACCCGCATTGTTACCCGTTTAACCATAGATAAAGGCTTTTATTATACCCCGAAATTCTCCAACAAAGGCGATAAGATTGTTTATGTAAAAGGCGTAGGTAATGAAGTGTCGGGTTATTCATTTGGCACCAATCCGGGCATTTATATCATTCCGGCTACGGGTGGTACCCCCAAAATGGTGCTTAATGAAGGCATACAGCCACAATTCTCTACCAACGACGCCAAATTGTTCTATCAAACTGAGGATGGCGATAAAAAGGCGTTTATGGTGATGGATAGTACAGGCGCAAATGCGCATGAGTTATATACCTCTAAATATGCCACGCAGTTTTGTCCAAGTCCTGACGGTAAATGGATGGCGTTTACCGAACTGTTTAATTGCTACATTACGCCACTCGTGATGACGGGTAACGCACAGGATCTTTCTGCCGCTAATAAAGCTATCCCGGTAACCAGGATCACGAAAGATGCGGGCACTTACCTGCATTGGAGCAAAGACAGCCAGAACATAATGTGGGCGCTGGGGCCGAAATATTATTCGAGGAGCATTAATACCGTTGCTAACCCCAATGCGGCAGATACAACAGGGATTGACATTAACCTGAAAATAAAAACCGATGTACCCGACGGCCGTATTGCGTTTAAAAATGTGCGCATCATTACCATGAAGGATGATGAAGTGATAGAAAACGGCACCATAATTATCGACCAGAACAAAATAAGCGCCATAGGCAAAGCCGGCGATGTACAGATACCTGCTGACGCTAAGGTGTATGACCTTACCGGCAAAACCATTATGCCCGGCATTGTGGATGTGCACGCGCACCTGCACCCAAGCCCCGACGGCATTTCGCCACAGCAGGACTGGAATTATTTTGCAAACCTTTCCTTCGGGGTAACCACGGCGCATGACCCATCAACCAATACCGAAATGGTTTTCAGCCAGGCTGAGATGGTGAAGGCCGGGAGAATGATCGGTCCGCGTATATATTCAACCGGCACTATCCTATATGGTGCCGACGGCGATTTTAAGGCGGTGATCAACAGCCTTGACGATGCCCGTTCAAATATCCGCAGGTTGAAAGATGTGGGTGCATTCTCGGTAAAAAGCTATAACCAGCCACGTCGCGAGCAGCGCCAGCAGATTATTGCAGCGGCCCGCGAGCTGCAAATGGAAGTGGTACCCGAGGGCGGCTCGACATTTGAAACCAATATGAACATGATCCTTGACGGGCATACCGGCATTGAACACAATATACCTGTTTGGCCGGTTTATAAGGATGTGATCTCGTTGTGGAACAACAGCAAAAGCGGTTACACGCCTACTCTGATCGTTTGCTATGGTACCCAGTTTGGTGAAAATTACTGGTACGACCGTAACGACGTTTGGAAGAACCAGCACCTGCTTAGCTTTACACCACAATTTATAGTAGACGCACGTTCGCGCCGCCGCACCGAATCAGAATACGGCGATTATGGCCACATCGAAGTATCAAAATATGTGAAAAAGATAAGCGATGGCGGTACTAAGGTAAACTTAGGCTCGCACGGGCAGATACAGGGCCTCGGCGCACACTGGGAGCTATGGATGCTGGCACAGGGTGGTATGACCCCGTTACAGGCCATCCGCTGCGCTACTATTAATGGCGCATCGTATCTCGGTATGGAAAAAGAAATTGGCTCGCTTGAAGTAGGTAAACTCGCCGACCTGATCGTACTGAATGACAACCCGCTGGATGACATCCGCAACAGCGATCATATCAAATATGTAATGGTAAACGGCAGGCTGTACGACTCGGAATCTATGAACGAGATTGGCAACCACGAAAAACCGCGCCTGCACTTCTGGTGGCAAATGACACATGGCGAATCAGTAACTATCCCGAATGGGAACGTGCTTACGTATCAGTATAGTGAGGAAGATGAATAAAGAACCAGTGAACCAGAATTAAACGGATTTTTTAGATTTTCAGGATATAGCTTATAAGCATCTTGTAAATCCAAAAAATCCGTTTAATCCTGGTTCATATTTTTCTCCTTTTCATCTCCTTTACAATCAAACTCAACTCGCGGCTCATTTGGCCGGCGATGGCTGTGTTTTCCTGCGCACGGCGGAAAAGATAGGGCAATACTGCCTTTATGGGCCCATAAGGGACATATTTAGCTACATTATACCCTGCATCGGCAAGGTTAAAGCTCAGGTTATCGCTCATACCCAGCAGTTGCGAAAAATATACATGTGGGTTTTTAAGATCAATATTTTTATCATTCAGCAGTTCGGCAAGCAACCTGCAGCTTTGCTCGTTATGTGTGCCGGCAACAATGGCTACATGATCGATATGCTCTATGCTGAAACGGAGGGCTTCATCATAATCCCGGTCTGTAGCTTCTTTATTGGGTTGTATAGGCGATGGATAGCCCCTTTCTTCGGCACGTTTGCGTTCTTTTTCCATATAGGCGCCGCGCACAATCTTCTCCCCTAAAATAAAACCATGATCAACTGCCTGCCCGTAATCATTCTTTAACGACTGCAGCTTGTCATGGCGGTACATCTGATAAGTGTTGTAAACAATGGCGCGTGTTTTATTAAAGCGCTCCATCATATCAAGTGCCAGCATATCGATGGTTTTTTGGATCCAGGTTTCCTCGGCATCAATCATTACCGGGATGCCCAGTTTGTAGGCCTGTTCGCATATCGCCAGCACCCGTTCCTGCACTTTGCCCCATTCTGATTGTTCAGCACGTGTAAGTTCAAGGCCTTCATCCAGCTTCTCCAATAACGAAAAGCGGCCAACACCGGTAACCTTAAATACAGTGATCGGCACGGCCTTAATGTCTTCTGATGCGCGGACGATGGTACGGATGATCTCATCGCGGGTGTTATCGAATACGGTTTCGTCATCTTCCCCCTCTATCGAGTAATCGAGAATAGTGCCAACGCCGCCTTTGCTAAGGTTTTTTATGGTATTGCCGCATTCCTGGATAGTTTCGCCACCGCAGAAATGTTTGAATATAGTGGCCTTGATAAGCCGTTTGATAGGCAGCCCTATTGCCATTGCAAAGTTGGTGACAGGCGGACCTATATTTACTAAAAAGTTGACATTAATTGCCCTGAAGAGCCAGTAAGCTCTTTTCAGGTCGGAGTTTGAGGAATGACGAAAAGCGACCTCAGTATTCTCAAATGAAAGAGTACGGGCCGGGTATGCTTTTCGGTCAGTTAAATTTGAAAGCATAAATACAAAAGTAGAAAATAGCTGATAACATCATTCAATATTCTGCGAATAGTTTATTTTTGCCGCACCATGATTAAGTTTAAGCTGGAAGGTGATCATATCCCGATGATACAATTATTAAAAGCCACTAACCTGGTACAAACCGGCGGCGAGGCGCAAATAGTTGTAAGTGAGGGCTTAGTGAAGTATAACGGCCAGGTTGACTACCGCAAACGCCTTAAAGTACGCCAGGGCGATACGGTTGAATTTGATAATAATACGATCGTGGTGATATGATTATGAAGACCCTGCAAAGCATCGATTACCCGATATATTTTAACGATAGCATTACCGAACTCGTAAATTTTATTAGAAAAGGCAACTATTCGCGCTTCTTTTTATTTACCGACGAAAACACTGCCAAATACTGTCTTCCGCTGGTAAAGGAAAGATTAGACGATTCTGATAATTATGATATTATAGAAGTTAGCGCAGGCGAAGAAAGCAAGGATATTGATTTCTGCATCGGCGTATGGAAAATGCTGATAGATTTTGGCGCCGACCGCAAAAGCCTGATGGTAAACCTGGGAGGAGGCGTTATCAGCGACCTTGGTGGTTTTGCTGCTTCTACATTTAAACGCGGGATAGATTTTGTACATGTGCCTACTACCCTGCTATCGCAAGTGGATGCTTCTGTAGGCGGTAAAACCGGAATCGATATCGACAGCATCAAAAACATTATCGGTACCTTCACACAGCCCAAAGCCGTATTTATAGCAACTGAATTTCTGGATTCGCTGCCTGACAGGCAGATACTTTCGGGCCTTGCAGAAATGTTGAAACACGGTTTGATCTGCGATGCCGCGTATTGGAACAAACTAAAGGAAAGCGATCTGAGCCGCCCATCGGCGGAGTTGATCCACCGTTCAGTTGAAATAAAGAACGATGTGGTTATTGCCGATCCGAAAGAGATGAATATCCGCAAAAGCTTAAACTTCGGCCATACGGTTGGGCATGCGGTTGAAACTTACTCGCTGGTGAATGATAATGGCAATCACCTGTCGCACGGCGAGGCAATCGCTATCGGCATGATTTGCGAAGCATGGTTGTCGTGGAAGAAAACAGGGCTACCGGAAACCGAATTGAATGAAATTGTAGCCGTTATCAGCGGTTTATATCCAAAGTATTTTATTGAGGAATCGGCCAATAAAGACCTTTACAATTTTATGCTGAAGGATAAAAAGAACCAGAACGGATTGATAAATTGCACTTTGCTGGCAAAGATCGGACAGTTTAGTATTGACAACATTTGCACTGAAGCTGAACTTTGCGAAAGTTTAAGCTATTATGCATCGCTTTAATATTCCCCATTTCGACCACCGCGATGATGCGGTAATTGTGCTGATCACTATTCTGGTAGTGCTCACCCTGGTTGAAATGTGGTTAAGCTACCGTGAAGACAAGCATTTTTACGAGAAGCGTGATACTTTCACCAATATTTATCTTACCGTACTGGCATTTGGTATTAACCTTTTATCAAAGTTCATCACTTTTTTTGTGCTCGACCGGGCCTGGCAGTATCACTTCTTCATCATAAAAAATCCATGGCTGTACTGGACGATACTGGTTATCGGGCAGGACTTTTTATATTGGGTATTACATTATGTAGGCCATTATTCGCGCCTGTTCTGGGCGGTGCATGTTACGCACCACTCGTCAGAACATTTTAACCTTACAACCGGCTTCCGGTCTACCGTGTTCGAACCTCTTTACCGTGCCTTCTTCTATGTACCGCTGGCGCTGATGGGTTTTAACGCGATAGATATTTTGTATGCTTACATGGTTACGCAAATTTACGGCAACATTGTACATACGCAATACAAAGTAAACCTGCCAAAATGGTACGGCTGGATATTTGTTACGCCATCACATCACCGTGTGCACCATGCCTCCAATATTCCCTACCTTGATAAGAACATGGGCATGGTATTTATTATTTGGGACAGGCTGTTCGGTACCTTCCGCGAAGAAAACCTGCCCGAACCGATCAAATACGGCCTTACCAAGCAGCCCGAAAATATGGGGCCGGTAAATATCCTCTTCCATGAGTGGAAAGCTTTATTGCACGATGTAAAACAGGCGCCGGGCATTAAAAACAAACTGCTTTATTTTTTCAATCCGCCCGGATGGAGCCATGACGGGAGTACGCAAACTGCAAAGGTGCTGCAAAGGGAATATGAGCAAAGCAATTAAGCGGAGCCACTTCTCCTGTATTTCTTCTCAATATTAACCACAAGCGGAGCCTTACGGTAGCAAAGTGGGCAGTACGCTAACATCAGGGTATTATAAAAGAGTACGATCATCTAAATAGGTCATTCGCCCATATCCGTTAATATTTTTTCCAAAAGATCCGGCGAAATCCGAAAATCTGTTTTTCTTATTCTTTCAAAATAAGTTCTTAAAGAAATGATGATGTTCTTTTGCTTTGCAAGGATCATTACCCCCAATGTACCTGTATAATTGAGCTTTAATTGAGAGGCGAGTTTTCTTCCCTTTAAATCATCTATGATCAATTAAGGACTACTGATTTCCATGGCTAAAGCTATAGCACTCGCTTCGCCAATATCAACCTTTTCTGAATATTCCTGTAATAGGGTCTGGTTAAAAACCGGTTTATTATAATCCAATCGGGTAATTTCTTACCGAATTCTTTTGCTATTTGCGGTGTGGTAACAATGGCTGTATATAATGCATCAAGAATAAATAATGCATCAATTTTATCTAAAAGGATAAAGCAACTTGTGTCAGTAATAACGATGCTTTCATTTTGATATTCGTGCGACATCTGCTATTACATCTTCAAATGAATAATTGATATAATTAACACCATAATTACTCAATACAGCTGAAAACTCCTGCTTTGTCATCTCTGCCATCTCCGCAGCCTGACCTAAAGATAGTTTTCCTGATTCATATAACTTGGCTGCCAGAAAACGCACTGTATCATTATGGTTTTCTTCAAGAAAATCAGGCACCTGTAATGTTAATGTCGTCATATTATTAAAGATACAATTATAGTTCAAAAAATCATAACATAATTCAGTCAAATTGTAATACGAGAACGTTACGACGATTATAAGCGATCAATTGAATAGATTTTTACTTAAATTATTTTATTGAACATCAATAATTTACAAAATAAATTTAATTTTAAGACAATAAACAACACCTACCTATTGCAACGTACGTTTTTAATACATACCTTTGATATATGGTAACTAAAAAAGATTCAGGAAGCGATATGGTGCCAACCAAAACCGAGATGGATGTGTTGCAGATATTATGGCAATACGGCCCGTCAACCGTGAGGTTTGTGCACGATAAGCTAAACGAGCAGAAAGAGGCCGTGATCTACACCTCTACCCTGAAACTGATGCAGCTGATGAAAGAAAAAGGAATGCTCGACCGCGACGAAAGCCAGATGAAACACGTTTATAATGCCGTGCTGGAAGAAGATAAAGTAAAGGGCAACATGCTCGACCGCTTTATGGATAGCATGTACAACGGCTCGCCAAGCAGCCTGATGGTGGCTTTACTGGGTAACGACAAAACATCTGCCGACGAACTGCAGAAAATAAAAGATATGTTGAACAAAATGTAAAACTTACAGTCATGCAACTTACAGCAATAACCACCAGTCAGCATTTTATACAGGCATTTAGCTGGATGCTCATACATTCGTTATGGCAGGGATTATTGCTTTCCGTGATGGCAGGGTTGCTTTTGTCGTTAAATAAAAAGGCGTCATCAGCCGTGCGATATAACCTCGTGCTTGCGCAACTGCTGCTGTTTGTTGCCGCTTGTGCCGCTACTTTTTTATGGGAATGGTACAAAACGCCTATACAAAACGCGGGTATATATATCGCAGCCTCGCCCACCGGAGATACGGCATTGTCAGTAAAATCCTTTGTTAATAGCTGCGTCGCCTATTTTACGGCTAATTCGCCCATAATTGTACTGCTGTGGTTTATCCTGTTCCTGGTACGCACAGTACGTATGATGGGCAGCGCCCTTTTCATTAACCGCGCGCGTCATCGCTTTATTTATCAGCCATCTGATGCCTGGAAAGAGAAGGTGAATAACCTGTGCGGAAAGTTACAGTTGAAACGTGCCGTGAAACTGCTGGAATCGGGCTATGTAAATGTACCGATGGTGATCGGTCACCTGAAACCCGTAATCCTGATACCTGTTGGCTTGCTTGCCGGTTTGCCTCCCGGACAGGTGGAAGCCGTACTGTTGCACGAACTGGCGCACATCCGCCGCAACGATTATGTGGTTAACTGCCTGCAAACTATTGTAGAGACGGTATTTTTCTTCAATCCGGGCCTGTTGTGGATATCATCCGTACTGCGTGATGAGCGTGAGAACTGCTGCGACGACATTGCGCTTGCGCAAACCCAAAACAAAAAGGAATTTGTACAGGCGCTCATCAGCTTTAAGGAATATGCGCTCAAACGCCAAAGTTACGCCGTAGCCTTTCCGGGAAATAAAAACAGCCTGCTTAACCGCGCCAGCCGCATCCTGCATAATCAGAATAAACCATTGGGGACAGGTGAGAAAGTGTTTTTCCTTGCGGGGATACTGGTACTTTCCATCGTGGTAGCTACGGCGTCCATCGCACAGATGCACATCGTACAAAAGGTAAAAAGCACCATCCAAACGGTATCTCATCCGCAGCAAAACAGCCCCCGGCCTCTCGATGAACATTTTAGAGCAATAGCACAACATCAATCCATTATAAAGCATACCGAAAAAAAACCGGTACCTGAACAACAGCATACAGGCAATTATACTTATACCCCGCCAAAAGGTTCTGTTGATGCAAATCCGCCAGAACCGCCACCGGCTCCGGAATTATCCCCCGCAAAAGCACCTGCATTACCCAATGAAACAGTACAACAACGGGTGGATATAAAGCAGAAGATAAGACAAGAGGAACAAAAACATGTTGCAACGGCACGTGAACAATACTTAAAAGACCAGCAGCAACAAATACGCGATGCCGAGCAGGCGAAAAAAGACCAGGAACAGGCAATACTGGATCAGAAACAAGCATCCCGCGACCAGCAACAGGCCAATAAAGACCAGCAACAGGCTCATATAGATGAAGGCCTGGCCAAAAGCGCTCAGGAAAATGCAAAACGCGACCAGGAAAGCACTCAAAAAGCACAGCCACAACAGCAGGAATGGCCGCAAAAGAAGGAGGAAGCTATGAAAAACAACCCGAATCCACCACACTGATTATAAGCTTTTAATACCCGCCTGGCGATAACGCGGTATGCGCAACTGCCTACGCCTGGCAAATTCAATTAACAAAGTCAGTACTGTTTTTTAAAACCGCCATTGAGCGGAGTGGAATTGTATTGCCTTAATTTTTCAAAACTCAAAAACAATAAAAAATGAAAACGAACTATTTTAAGAGCAGTGTGCTCATAATGGCCGCATTGGCGTTCACCTTCACAGCAAAGGCACAGCATGCCGATACTTTAAGCCATCACTTTAATGCCGATGGCCGCCATTATGGCGATATGGTTGATCATCCCAAACCGGGCATCACACGCGAACACATCAACAGTAACTGGCATGATAAAATGTACACCATAACACTCATTAACAATAAAATGACCGAGTTGTATGTAGATGGGCAAAAGATACCCAATGCCAACTGGAACCAGTACAGCGAAGCAATAGCAGCAATAAAGGTTCAGCTGCATAAAGATCGGGTACAGGCATCAAAAGATCGTGTTCAGGCGAAAAAGGATGCAGAACAAGCCCATTTGGATGAGATGCAGGCTAAACGCGATCAGGAGCAGGCCTCGAAAGATGAATTACAGGTTAAACGCGAAAAAGAAGAAGCCGTACGCGACCAGGAACAAGCAGGCCGCGACCAGGAGCAGGCGAAGAAAGATCAGCAGCAAGCCGCAGCCGATCAGGAACAAGCCAAAAAAGATGAGGAACAAGCAGCGCGCGACCAGGAACAAGGTAAAAAGGACCAGGAAGTTGCTGCTGAAGACGAGCGCATGATGAAGCAGTTAGTTGAAGACCTGGTAAAGAACAAAATTGTACCGGATGAAAAAAGCGTGCACAGCGTAACCCTAAATAACGAAAGCATGACCGTGAATGGCATAAAGCAGCCCGAAGAAGTATTTAAGCACTTCCGCGAAAAATATTACCGTTTCGCTAAGGGCAATTTCAGTTTTAGCCATGATGGTGATACACAAGGCATCCATATAGAGCGTTCAACCAAATAAGCATCACTAAACCTGAAATACCATGAAAACATTAAGAGCATTAACGATACTGGCCCTGTTGCCTATACAGTTTGCAACAGCTAAAGGTCCGCTAACACAGGACGACGGCATGTTTACCAAGGTACATGCGATAGATACTTATGTAGACGCCATGACCCGCGGTAAGCTTGCCGGGTTTGATGAGGTACTCGACTCCTCGGCAAAATTCACCATACTGATCAGCAAAAACCGTCTGCAAAGTTTCAATAAACAAGAAATGCTGAAATTTTTAAATAAGATAAGGAATATAGAAGAGAACTGCACTACCAGGACAGATATCATCCAAAACACCCCCGATATGGTTGTGGCTAAAGTTGATATGCGGTTTGAAACCTTTATCCGAAGCAATTATGTGAGCATGGCCAATACACATAAAGGCTGGAAGATCATAAACGTATACTCGGTATTTAATCAACTTCAGTAAATGATATAACCGGATTACGTTTAGTTTTTACGAGTGTTCCCCCTGCCTGGCAGGGGGAATTTTTTGTTGTCGCACTATTGTCATGGCGAGGAACGAAGCCATCTCTGAACTAACCCAGTCAATACCACAAAAGCAATTTAAATGACGTCATTTAACAAACTATTCCCCTTTTGATCGGCATGCGCAGAGATGGCTTCGTTCCTCGCCATGACGTGTTTGCGAAATTAGATGTAGCATTTTGTAGCATTTGTAGCAGGTGTAGCTGTGTAATACACGCTACAACGCTACACTTAACAAATACTGTAGAGACGCAAAATTTTGCGTCTCTACAACTGCGCACTTCGCTGTTCGAAGTTTCTAACTTCGAACCTATATGCATGGAGTTTTCAACTCCGCACCCAAATAAAATTCGGTTAGAACAAACTATTTTCAGAAAAATAAAATTTTCTATTGACGAATGGCTTTTTTACCGTACATTTACGGCACAATAACAAAATGAAGAATTTTAACGGCACATTTTTTTACGGCTACTACTTTTACTTTAACAGTAAGAGCCGGGACTAATATGTGTTAAAAACAACATAAAAAAACTGAAAAGTCCCGGCCCGAAAAGCCGGGATTTTTTGCTTTAAAAGGGTTTATGAAATCAGAAAAAACACGAGTTGCCATCCAGGGTATTAAAGCCTCCTTCCACGAAGAAGCCGCGTTCAGGTATTTCGGCGAGGATATTGATACCATTGAGTGCAATTCCTTCAAACAAACTTTCGAAGCGCTGGAAAAACGCGAAGCCGATTATGTAGTAATGGCCATTGAAAACAGCATTGCAGGCAGTATTTTGCCCAACTATACGCTGATGATGAGCTACGGTTTTCCGATAGTGGGCGAAGTTTACCTGCCTATCCAGCTGCACCTGCTTACTTTGCCGGGTGTAAAATTCGAGGATGTGAAATATGTTACCTCGCATCCTATTGCCCTCCGTCAGTGTGTTGATTTTTTTGATGAGTATCCTCATTTAAAGATCGTGGAAAGCAGCGATACAGCGGCCTGCGCAAAACGCATCCGTGAGGAGCAGTTAATGGACACGGCAGCCGTGGCTAACACGCTGGCAGCCAGTATGTACGAGCTGGAAGTAATGGAGCGCCGTATAGAGTCGAACAAAAAGAATTTTACACGCTTCCTGATCATTACGCATCACGAAAACAACTTAAAGAATAAAGCGAATAAAGCTTCGCTGTGTTTCCAGGTGAGCAATAAGGTAGGCTCGCTGGCCAAGGTGTTGAATATCTTCGCAGAGCAAAACCTCAACATGAGCAAGATACAGTCTATGCCGGTGCTGGGTAAACGCAACGAATATAATTTTTACGTGGATGTGGAATGGAATGATACTAAACAGTATGACAGCGCCATAAAACAGATACTAAAATACACCCACAACTTTAATATACTGGGTGAATATGAGCGGTACGAGGAGCAGCCGGAACAAAAGCTGCTGAAGACCGATAAAACGAAACGAAAATATATAAATGTGAGGAAGTTGGGATGAGGGAGAAAAGTCCGGAAGTCGGAAAGTCCGAAAGTCCGGAAGATAAAAAGAGACAATAAAAAAATTAACAAATAAAGAACATAACCATAAAAACACTTGCGGACTTTCGGACTTACCGACTTTCCGACTAAAAAAAGCCATGAAACTGAATTTAAACATACAACCGCTTAATACCTGGATACAGGCGAAACATGAACCCCTTATAATAGCAGGCCCGTGCAGTGCAGAAACTGAAGACCAGTTAGTTGCAACTGCTCATTTATTGGCCGCTACCGGTAAAGTTACCGCACTGCGCGCTGGTATCTGGAAACCACGTACCCGTCCGGGCGAATTTGAGGGTATTGGCAGCATCGGTCTGCAATGGTTAAAACGCGCCAAAGAAGAAACAGGCCTGCCAACTGCTGTGGAAGTTGCAACAGCCAAACACGTTGAGGAAGCTTTGGCAGCAGGTGTAGACATCCTTTGGGTTGGTGCACGTTCAACCGTAAACCCTTTCACCGTACAGGAAATTGCCGACGCACTGAAAGGTGTTGATGTACCCGTAATGGTTAAAAACCCGGTAAACCCCGACCTGTCATTATGGATCGGCGCTTTGGAGCGTATCAACAACGCGGGCATCACTAAGCTGGCGGCTATTCACCGTGGTTTCTCATCATTCGAAAAATCAGGTTTCCGTAACGAACCAATGTGGGACATCGCTATCAACCTGAAAACTTTGGCGCCTGAGCTGCCTATCATCAACGATCCAAGCCACATTACCGGTAACCGCGCACTGATCGGCTACGTATCGCAAAAAGCGCTTGACCTGGATATGCAGGGACTGATGATCGAATCGCACATCGACCCATCTGTTGCATGGACCGACGCTGCTCAACAGGTTACTCCTGGCGCACTGAGCGAGATCATTGATCACTTGGTACTGCGTAAACCAGAGATAAAAGACACCGGCGTAAAAGACGCGCTTTCAGAACTGCGTGCCAAGATCGACAAGATCGATGACCTGCTGATCCAGAAAGTAGCAGAGCGTATGCAATTAGCGGAAAAGATCGGTCAGTACAAAAAAGATAACGGCATCACCATCCTGCAGGTTAACCGCTGGGATGAGATCCTGCAAAAACGTACTACTTATGCTAAAGGCCTTAAATTAAGTGCTGAATTCACAGAGAAATTATTAGAGCTGCTGCATGCTGAATCTATCCGCAGACAGACCGAAATAATGAACAAAGAAGAAAAACAGCCTGCATAATTGGTGATGAGCAAAAATATCATCATAACTAAAAAGGATAAAGTCGCCAAAGGAACGGTACAGCTTACCGGCTCGAAAAGTGAGTGCAACCGCGCACTTGTGATCGGCGCGTTGAGCAACGGCCGCGTAAAAGTGCAAAACGTTTCAGACGCGGCAGATACGGTAACTTTGTACCAGATATTGAACGCCTCAAAAAAAGTCTCCCCTGCCGGGGGAGATTTAGAGGAGGCTGCCACTGTTGATATTGGCCCGGCAGGCACAGCCATGCGCTTCCTCACTGCCTTTTTTACCTTACAGAATGGTGAAGAAACCATCCTGACCGGCAGCGCACGCATGAAACAACGACCGATAGGCATTTTGGTTGATGCACTGCGCGAGTTAGGAGCAGATATTGAATACGTTGAAAAAGATGGCTTCCCTCCTTTGCGTATAAAAGGCGGGTTCGAACAGAAAACCAACCGTATCAGCATAAAAGGCGATATCAGCAGTCAGTATATTACCGCATTGTTGTTGATCGCGGCAAAGTTACCGCAGGGTTTGGAACTGCATATTGATGGCGAATTAACTTCACGCCCGTATGTGGAAATGACCCTCGCTATGCTCCTGCAGGCTGGTATTAAGCATGAATGGAATGACAATGTGATCAGCATTGCACACCAGGAATTCGCCGAAATATCACTTCCTGTTGAACCGGATTGGAGCGCGGCATCGTACTGGTACGCTATTGCGGCACTGGCAGATGAAGCAGAGCTTTTCCTTCCCGGCCTTACGCAATACAGCCTGCAAGGTGACAGCGTGATCACCGAGATCATGGCAAACTTTGGTATCACATCGCAGTTTAAAGATAGTGGTGTGCACCTGAAAAAAGAGGTTAAGCCTATCGGGAAAAAGCTGTTCGATATGAAATCATGCCCCGATCTGGCACAGACCGTTATAGTGGTTTGCGCGGCATTGGGCCATGAAGCTACCTTTACAGGACTGGAAACCTTAAAAATTAAGGAAACCGACCGCGTACAGGCACTTAAAAACGAACTGGCCAAATTCGGAGTAAAGCTGGTAGAAAAAGATCAGCAGTACACACTGGATTGCAGCGAAAAATTCATACCGGAACGCATCTTTATCAACACGTACGATGATCACCGCATGGCTATGGCCTTCGCGCCGCTGGCCCTGCTGATAAACGAGGTTGAAATAGAAGACGAAAAAGTGGTAGAGAAATCATACCCGGCGTTTTGGACGGATCTGGAGAAGATAGGGTTTGCCCCCCTGCCCCCTAAAGGGGGAGTGTGAACGGCATAATCGTTTCAATATCCTACAATTAATAAATCAATTTTCGCCGTTGGCGAATATCTTATCAAATTTAATCTTTTAAAGTCTCCCCTTCAGGGGGAGATTTAGAGGGGGCTATATGGCAGGCAACTCATTCGGACAATTATTCAGGATAACAACTTTTGGCGAATCACACGGTGAAGCGATCGGCGTAATTATCGACGGCTGCCCGTCGCAACTGACCATAGACCTGGATTATATTCAGGCTGAACTGGATAAACGCAAACCCGGTCAATCCAAGATCACTACGCAGCGCAAGGAAAGCGATACCGTTCGCATTTTATCCGGCGTTTTCGAGGGCAAAACCACAGGCACGCCTATCGCCATGATCATACCGAATGAAGACCAGCGTTCCAAGGATTACAGCCATAACACGGATGTTTTCCGCCCATCGCATGCCGACTATACCTATCAAACCAAATACGGTATCCGCGACCATCGTGGCGGCGGCCGCTCATCAGCGCGCGAAACCGCTGCACGTGTAGCGGCAGGTGCATTGGCTAAACTACTACTCAAATCGCAGGGTATTGAAATCGCTGCGCATGTAAGCAGCGTGGGAACCATCAACGCGCCAAATGTGGAAATAAACGATGTACAGGAATTCATTAACCAGCGCGAAGAAAACATTGTGCGCTGTGCCGACCCGGCAACTGCGCACGAAATGATCGAATACATCGACAGCATCCGAAAACAGGGCGATACCGTTGGCGGCAAGATCAGCTGTTATGTAAAAAATTGCCCGGTTGGCCTCGGTGAACCTGTTTTTGACAAGCTCCATGCCGACCTCGGTAAGGCCATGTTAAGCATCAACGCCGTGCATGGTTTCGAGTTTGGTTCAGGCTTTGCGGGCAGCGAAATGCGGGGCTCCGAACATAATGATATCTTCCTACCTGCTTCCGAAACACAGGGTATCCATACCATTACCAACTTTTCGGGCGGTATTCAGGGCGGCATCAGCAACGGCATGCCTATCGAGTTTCGTGTGGCATTTAAGCCGGTGGCTACCATCATGCACAACCAGGCTACCATTGACAGCCAGGGTAACGCCGCCGAAATTTCCGGCAAAGGTCGCCATGATCCATGCGTGGTACCACGCGCCGTACCTATTGTTGAGGCTATGGCTGCGCTGGTATTGGCCGATCATTGGATGAGGAACAGGAATGCGATATTGGGGTAATTGTTTTTTCAATATAATAATCGCGTCATTGCAAGTAACGAAGCAATCTCTGTGGTTACAGGTAGCAAATGTGCGGCTGTCATGCTGAGATTCTCGAAGTGTGCGGGTAAAAGACCTTGCTCACATGCATAGCTTGTTACCCATCGCTTCAACCGCTCAATTGCCGCTGTGGCTGTTACTTTTTTCTTGATAAAAAAGTAACCAAAAAATCAAGTCGTTAGAAAGGCTTTTTGTCGCACAGGGCAGCCCTTCAAAAGCTTGCTCCTCTGTCTATATCGCACAGCCCCTCCGCAACTTTTTAGCCCAAAGCTTTTCCATCGACGGCCCTTGCGCTCTTTTTATGCTGTTGTTAATTGAATTATTTCTTCCAACAGAAGTATTCTGCTTTCTTTTCTGTCAGACCGTCAGTTTCGGGAGAAAATCAGGCAAAACGATGCAGGCCAGGTGCGGCTGCAGGGCCTCGGGGTTTTCGCTAAGCATGAGACTTGAGCGGCCCGGCCGGGATAAAAACCAAGCCCAGGTTTTGCATGATTTTGTGGGTGGGATAAGCGTGGGGCTTGTGCGTTAATGGTCGTGCGACAAAGAAGCCTTCGGTCTGACTTGCTGTTTATTCACCAGTGTTTATTTTTTTCAATGGTGTTCATGAGATCGCTTCGCTTAGTCTGGTTACTTTTGCAGCTAAGGTAAAAGTAACAGCCTAAGCGGCAATTGAGCGATTGAAGCGACATGTAACAAACCAATAGGTAGCATACATCACTTATTGCCATAAGTCAATTTTCCCTCACATCAACAAAACCTATCTTTGTTTCTATGACCTCGCCCATCCAACTCTATAAACAAGCCTACAGCGGCCTTTCGCGCAACAGCTGGCTCCTGTGTTTGGTTATGCTCGTTAACCGCAGCGGCACAATGGTCATCCCGTTTCTTTCGCTTTACTGCACGCAGTTGCTGCATTTCAGCATTATACAAGCGGGTTATGTAATGGCAACTTTGGGCGCGGGCTCAATCTGCGGCGCTTATTTCGGTGGTAAGATCACAGATAAATTCGGCTTTTATGATGTGCAGATATTCGCGCTGATCAGCGGCGGACTGTTTTTTCTTG
>JBQCIS010000063.1:0-3993 GCA_051953515.1 Mucilaginibacter sp. | reverse complement strand
ATCGTCCCAACCTGTTTTGTGCGAAGAAAGATTGGCGACCATCGTCGCCAATGAGGCTCCCAAAGAACCCACATAAGCCGAAATTGAACCGCCACCCGGCGCAGGGCTTTCGCTGGCTGTTTCATCGGCAAAGTCAGCCAGCGTCATGCCAACTAACTTACTGGCCGCCTTGTCTTTTAACAAATATTCGATAATGCGTTCTTCAGGGTTAAACGGCGCAAGGTCATCCAAACCCATAGAAAGGATGGCTATACGTATAAGTTCTTTCTCGCTTACCCCTGCCGAGCGTTTTTGTTTTTGCAGGAAGTACCTGCCCGCATCCAGCATTGCCTTTAACGGAATGAGACCTACCAGTTCGCTGCCGGTTACGCGCATGCCGCGCTCTGCCGCTTTTTTGCAAACTTCGTCGAAAGCGATATGTATCGGCGTTACTTCGATATTGGTAAGGTTCATGGAAATTTGCGCGACACCATATTCTTCAATGTACCAGCCAATAGCCTTTACTGATTTAAGGCTGCCAGGCTGATTCACCTTACCACCGCTACCGTCATCTACCATCCTGCCGGCTTCACGCACATCAAAGGCAATGGCATTAGCCCTGCGGGTTGAGGTGGTATTGAGGTTAATATTATAAGCGATCAGAAAATCTCGCGCGCCGATTACCGTAGCGCCACGTTTGGCATCAAATTCACCCGGACCAAAATCAGGCTTCCATTCCGGCAGTTTTATCTTTTTGAAGAACCCCTCGTATTCACCAGCCCTGATCACCGAAAGGTTATTGCGTTTTTTATCCGCCTGTGCATACTCATACAGGTAAACCGGGATGCCCAACTCTTCACCCACTCGCTTTGCCAGCTTTTGAGCGTACATGGCAGCTTCTTCCATAGTAACATTTGCAATAGGTATCAGCGGACAAACATCCGTAGCGCCCATACGCGGGTGTTCACCTTTGTGCTTGCTCATATCAATCAGTTCACCGGCCTTTTTTATGGCAAGGAACGCTGCCTGGATAACCGCATCCGGTTCGCCTACAAAAGTCACCACGGTACGGTTAGTAGCCTTGCCCGGATCAACATTCAGCAGCCGTACGCCTTCAACAGATTCCACTTCACCGGTGATCTGTTTAATAATATCCAGGTTTACACCTTCGCTAAAATTGGGAACGCACTCTATTAGTTTCATTTGTTTAGATATGAGATTTGAGATGTGGGATATGAGACAAACCGTTTGCCCATACTTTAACAGGTTTCAGTTTGCCCTGGTAATACAATATATCGCGATAATCGCTGCATGGATACGCTTGCATATCCGCCAGCATACCCGGCGCTAATATACCACGATCAGGTAAATTCAACGCCTTTGCCGCGCGGAAAGTCAGTCCGGCAAAAACTTCGGCAGTGTTCAGTTTTTCTGCAGCGCTCATTACGGCTGCCTGCATTAACAGATCGCCCATTGGCGCCGAGCCGGGGTTCCAGTCGCTGGCTATGGCAAGGCATACTCCTGCATCCAGCAATTTACGGGCAGGTGCGTATTGCATGCCTAAGCCTAAGGATGCACCTGGCAAAACCACTGCAACAGTATCAGAATTTGCCAACAAGTCTATTTCCGTATCGCCGCTTGCTTCGAGATGGTCTGCTGATAATGCGCCAACTTCTACCGCAACTTTGCTTCCGCCTGTGGTAAATTGATCGGCATGTACGGTTATATCAAAACCTGTTTGTTTGGCTTTATTAAGATAAGCCGATGCATTATCGGCATTAAACGCACTTTCTTCAACAAAGATGTCAACCCGGTTGCTTAACTTTTCTTGTTTGATGGCCGGTAACAGGTCATTCAAAATATCATCGAGAAATCCGGTCTGCGAGCCGATAAAATCCTTCGGCACCATGTGGGCGGAAAGGCAAGTGGAAATAATGCTTGCTTTTGTTTGTGCTGACGCCGCCTTTATCGCCCGGAGTTGTTTCAGTTCCGATTCGATATTCAGGCCGTAACCGCTTTTTACCTCAATGGTAGTCACGCCCTCACTCAAATGACGTTTGATCCTTTGCAGCAGTAATTGCGTAAGCTGTCCCTCGCTCGACGCACGCGTTTGTGTAACCGAATCCCAGATACCGCCGCCTGCTTTGGCAATTTCCAGGTAGCTTTTACCCTGTATGCGCATAGTATAATCCATTGCGCGGTTACCTGAAAAGCAAATATGCGTATGGCAATCCACAAAGCCTGGCAGCAATACATGATCGCCTTTAATTTCTTGAATTTCTACCGATAGATTTTCTTTATATAATTTTTCGAAGTCATCAACAGAAACTATTCGCCCATCTTCGACCAAAACACCGCCTAGCGAAATAACCTGCAGATCATCATCGCGCAAAGCACCTTTGAACGGTAAACCCGTTAAGGTGAGTATTTGTGTAAATGGACCGATGAGTGTTTTCATTGCCCCCTCTAAATCTCCCCCGGTAGGGGAGACTTTTTAAAATTTAAGTTATTAATGCCCTCCCTACCGGTCCAAAGGACTCCTATGGAGGGAGGGTTGGGTGGGGCTCATACCTTCAATCCAAACCTATCCGCAAATTCTGCGGCTTTTTCATAACCGGCATCTGTGTGGCGGAAAATGCCCATTGCCGGATCATTGAACAACACCCGTTCCAGGCATTCGGCTGCACGATCGGTGCCGTCGGCCAATATAACCATGCCTGCGTGTTGTGAATAACCCATGCCTACACCGCCGCCATGATGGAACGACACCCATGTTGCCCCGCCGGATGTATTCGCCATCAGGTTCAGTAACGGCCAGTCTGACACCGCATCAGATCCATCCTTCATCGCTTCTGTTTCGCGATTTGGCGATGCCACCGAACCGCAATCCAAATGATCGCGACCGATCACTATCGGCGCTTTTACTTTGCCGGTTTTCACCAGGTCGTTAAAGATCATGCCTGCTTTTTCACGCTCACCCATACCCAGCCAGCAAATGCGGGCAGGTAATCCCTGGAAAGCAATTTGCTTTTGCGCCTTTTCCAGCCAGTTGATGAGCGGCTTATTTTCAGGGAAAGCTTCCATCAGTGCGCGGTCGGTAGTATAAATGTCTTCCGGGTCGCCGGATAGCGCTACCCATCTGAAAGGCCCCTTACCTTCACAAAATAGCGGACGGATATAGGCCGGTGTGAAGCCGGGGAAATTAAACGCATCTGGCTGCCCCCCCTGCCTGGCAAACTCTCGCAGGTTATTGCCATAGTCGAAGGTGACCGCACCGCGTTTTTGCAGATCGAGCATAAAGCCTACATGCCGTGCCATACTTTTCAGCGAACGGCGCTTATATTCCACCGGATCATTTCGGCGTAATTCGGCAGCTTCGCTCAGCGACATTCCGTTGGGGATGTACCCATTCAAAGGGTCATGTGCCGAGGTTTGATCGGTAAGCATGTGCGGGATGATGTTGTCATGCAGTAGCTTTTCCAGCATATCGCCTGCATCTGCAACCAATCCAACGGAAAGCGTTTCACCTTTTTGCATAGCATCTTTTACCCAGGCAATTGCTTCATCATAGCTGTGCGTTATCCTGTCGATATACTTTGTATCCACGCGTTTTTGTATGCGCGATGCATCTACATCGGCACCCAGGAACACACCGCCTGCCATAGTTGCGGCCAATGGCTGAGCGCCACCCATGCCGCCTAAACCCGCACTCACGATGAGTTTCCCGGTGAGATCGCCATTAAAATGCTGACGGCCGCATTCCACAAAGGTTTCATACGTACCCTGCAATATCCCTTGCGAACCGATGTATATCCAGCTGCCGGCGGTCATCTGGCCAAACATCATGAGGCCTTTGGCGCGTAATTCGTTAAAGTGCTCCCAGGTTGCCCATGCAGGCACCAGGTTACTATTGGCCAGCAACACACGGGGCGCCTGGGGATGGCTGCGGATAACACCCACCGGCTTACCCGACTGCACCAGCAATGAATGCCACTCGTCCAGTTCAAGCAGCAG
>JBQCIS010000062.1:0-9322 GCA_051953515.1 Mucilaginibacter sp. | reverse complement strand
TAGGCAAAATACGTAGAGACGCAATACTTTGCGTCTTTGTGAAATTTTAACCACAGAGAGCACGGAGGTAAAAAAACGCAGAGAACACAGAGTTAAAAAAAATCTCTGTGTTCTCTGCGTAAATCCCTGCGCTCTCTGTGGTTAAATTGACTAACCAATGCTAACCCAACAGATCCGGCTTAAATTCCGGCTTCATCCTTTTCTTTGATGCCTGCTCATAGGCGTAAGCAAGGCCGATAATATCCGCCTCCTTATAAGCCGTGCTGAAGAATGATAGCCCCATTGGTAAATTATGCGCAAAACCCATTGGTACGGTAATATGCGGGTAACCCGCCATTGCAGCCGGTGTTGAAAAGCCGAAGCCGTTATCATAATCGCCGTTTACGAGATCGATGGTACAGGCAAAGCCGTTTGTGGGGCCGATAATGGCGTCCAGCTTATTATCCTTCATAATTTTGGTGATGATTTTGCGTGAACTGGTGGTACTTTTTAATGCGCCGAGGTATTCCTTCGTTTTCAGGTCGCCTTTGGCCTGGGCCTGGTCCATTATCTCCTGTTTGAAGAACGGCATACATTTATCCGCATGTGCTTTGTTAAAAGCTATCACATCTGCCAGCGACTTTACTGTTGTATTGTATTTGCTGAAATAGTTTGCCAAACCATCCTTAAACTCATAGAGTAACACATTAAACTCGGCACCCGGCATAATGTCTTTCAGCGCCTTGTTCAGTTCTATCTCCACTATGGTGGCGCCTTTGCTTTTCAGCAGGTTAACGGCATCCTGCAACAACGCTTCCATATCCGGGTTGCCATCCAAAGCCTTTTTTTCCAGGCCAAGGCGTTTCCCTTTCAGGCTGTTCGCATCAAGGAATTTGGTGTAATCTTTTTCGGGCTTGTTGTTTTTGGTGTAGGTGTCGTCGGCATCTTCACCGGCCAGTATACCTAATAGTATTGCGGCGTCTTTTACGGTGCGTGTCATTGGTCCGGCGGTGTCCTGTGTTTTGGATATGGGTATAATGCCGGTGCGGCTTAACAAACCTACCGTAGGCTTTATCCCCACAATGCCATTAACCGACGATGGCGAAACTACCGAACCATCAGTTTCCGTACCGATGCCTATTGCGCAAAGGTTTGCGCTGACTGCCGAGCCGGTTCCCGCGCTTGAACCGCTTGGATTTCTGTCGAGGATATAAGGGCATTTGGTTTGTCCGCCCTTGCTGCTCCAGCCGCTGCATGAGCGTGTGGAGCGAAAGTTGGCCCATTCGCTCAAATTGGTTTTGCCCAGGATAACGGCTCCTGCTTCGCGCAGTTTATTAATGATAAAGGCATCGGTCTTCACAAAGTTATCTGCCAATGCCAGCGAACCGGCGGTAGTAGGCATATTATCTTTGGTGTTAATGTTATCTTTTATCAGTACCGGTATGCCATGCAGCGGCCCGCGCACTTTGCCTTTGGCACGCTCGTTATCCATTGCGTTAGCCATGTCCAGCGCGCCGGGATTTAAGGCGATCACCGCGTTTAGTTTCGGGCCGGCTTTGTCTATACTGTTTATCCTATCGATATATAATTGCGTAATCTTATGCGAGGTGTATTCGTTGTTCGCCATTTTTTGCTGCAATTCGTCTACTGTCATTTCATTTAATTCGAAATGATCTGCCTTCGGGTCATACGGCTCATTGTTCTTACTTTGCTCGGAAGGTGGAAGTTTACAAGCGCCAAGGCTTATAGCTGATAAGCCGATACCGGCCAGCGAGGTGGTTTTAATGAAATTTCTGCGATGCATAAATTGCTATTGATAAAGCTATTACAATTTGCAAAAATTAGTTGTTATATAAAAATCTATAAAAAGAATCTTGTAAATATTTTGCAAATGAAAAAAGTATTTAGACATTTGTCTAAATATATAAATAAAATTGAACTCTCTTTTTAAAGCGTTAAACGATCCCACCCGGCGCGAGATACTGGAACTGCTCAAAGAAAAAGACCTCACAGCCGGGGAGATAGCCGATAAGTTTAGCATATCAAAGCCGAGCATATCGCACCACCTCGATCTGCTGCGTCAGGCAGGGCTGGTAGTATCGGTTAAAGAAGGCCAGTTTATATATTACTCGCTCAATACCACGGTAATGGACGAGGTTTTACGGTGGATAATGCAATTCAAAAAATAAAAACCTGCATGAAAAAGACGATTACTATATGGGATGTTTTTGCAATACTGCTGGCGCTGTTGCCTCTGGTGTATTTGTTTTTTGTGTATGATAAGCTGCCCGCTATAGTCCCCACACATTATGGCGCAGATGGCAAGCCGAATAATTTCGGCCCGAAAAGTGAAATGTACACTATTGGCGGGATATTGTCGGGCATGTCGATACTCTTGTACCTGCTCATGAAATATCTGCCGGCCATTGACCCGAAAAGACAGGTAAAATATGGCGAACGCACCTATCAGAAGCTGGGTATGGGCATTACCGTGTTTTTTGCAGCCATGAATATCTGTATTATCCTGGCAGCAGCGAACAAAGGCTTTAGTATAGACAAACTTATTATAGCCTTATCCGGTTTATTGTTTGTATTCCTTGGCAACATCATGTACAACATTAAGCCCAATTACTTTGCAGGCGTGCGCACACCGTGGACACTGGAAGACGAAGGCACCTGGCGCGCCACGCATCGCCTTACGGGTAAATTATGGGTTGCCGGGGGCATTATTGTTACCCTTGAACGTTTACTTATACCATCTAAAACGGGTGCTCATATTTTCCTTGGCTGTATAATTATTATGGTGCTTATACCCGTAATTTATTCTTACATCTACTTTAAAAACCATCAACCTAAAAAGGATATATGAAAAAATTAGTAATTGCCGCCCTGCTGATGGGGGCGTTTGCCGCAAAGGCACAGGATATAGCAGGCAGTTGGATGGGGGCGTTGAAAGTAAACGTGGGTATCAGCCTGCATCTTGTTTTTAACATCACGCATACGGGCAACGCCTACTCTGCAACGTTTGATAGCCCCGATCAAAAGGTGTTTAATATCTCTTGTGGTAAAACCAGTCTCGCAAAAGATAGCCTGTTTATCGATATACCTGTCATTAATGGGAGCTACAAAGGTGTATGGAACGGAAAAGACTCAATTTACGGTGTTTATAGTCAGAACGGTTCGCAGGTTTTGTTAAACATCGGTCGGCTTACCTCCCGGCAAAAAGCCTCGTTAAGCGGAGGCAATGAAAAGGTACGGCCACAAACGCCAAAACCACCTTTTGGTTATTACAGCGAAGATGTTGAGTATGATAATGCTGATAAAACGCTGCATTATGGCGCTACATTTACCCGTCCGAATGCTCCGGGGAAATATCCTGCGGTGATCATTATCAGCGGCAGCGGTACGCAAGACAGGAATGGCAGCATGATGAACGGCCATAAACCATATTGGGTACTGGCTGATTATCTTACCAAAAATGGTATTGCTGTATTGCGGGTTGATGACAGGGGCGCGGGCAAAAGTTCGTTAGGGCCGGACCCGTTGAAGGCAACCACCCTTGATTTTTCATACGACGTAGAGAATAGTTTGGATTATCTTGAATCGCGGAAGGATGTTAAGCGTGCCCATATCGGGCTGATTGGCCATAGTGAAGGCGGGGCAATAGCGCCAATGGTTGCGGCACGGCGCAATGATGTTAGTTTTATTGTATTGCTGGCTGGCCCCGGCGTTCCAGGCGCGCAAATCATTGCCATGCAAGGCGATGGCGGCCTGAGATTACAGGGATTCAATGAAGGTACCATAGCAGCTTTTCATGATCTTAACCAGCACATGCTTGATATGGTGGCTACAGCGCCCGATGTTGCTGTGCTTGATTCTTCAATAGCCACTTATTTCAGGCAATGGAAGGCCAGACAGCGCAAAAGCACGCTCGATTCACTTCGCCTTAGCGATGATGCCGTATTACAACAAGGCTTGTTCCCGCAGGAAAATGCGTTATACAGACAGGCATGGATGCGTTACTTTTTAGGGTATGATCCATCTGCCGCCTTAAGCAAAGTTACCTGCCCGGTGCTGGCGCTGAACGGGGCGAAGGACAAACAGGTAGATGCCGGACAGAATCTTAATGCCATCAAAGAAATACTTACAAAAAGCGGTAATAAAGACTTCAAAATCATCGAGATTCCGAACCTTAATCACCTCTTTCAGGATGCCAATACGGGGTATTGGAATGAGTATGAATCGATAGATGAAACGTTTTCGCCGGCGGCTATGAAGATTATTTCAGATTGGATTAAAATTCACACCAAATAATTACGTTATTAGTTGTATGAATAAGCTATTTAAGGCGATAGGGCTGGTCGCCGTTTTTATACTCCCCTTGTGCGCGCAGGCACAGCAGTCTTCACTTCGCGAACAGATAGTTGAACTTTCAAAACCGGCAAAAGGCATTGTAGGCGTATCGGTTTTAGGTTTGGAGGACCGCGATACCCTAAATGTACACGGAAACGCCAAACTGGTAATGCACAGCGTAATAAAATTGCCTATCGCTATGGCGGTATTGCACCTGGTTGATTCGGGATTATTTACACTGGATAAAACCATCAAGGTAAAGAAAAGGGAACTGGTGAAAAACACTTATAGCCCGCTACGTGATAAATTTCCGGATGGGGGGGAGTTTACTATCCGCGACCTGCTTACCTATATGGTATCGCAAAGTGATAATAACGCCTGCGATATTATGCTCAAATTTTTGGGCGGCGCCGACCAGGTTGAGGACTATATTCACATGATAAAAGTTACCGGTATTAATGTTGAGGCAGGCGAAGCTGATATGGCCAAAGCCTGGGAAGTACAATATACCAATTGGGCTAAGCCGTATGATATGGTAAAGCTGCTGGATAAGATATACACCGGTAACGTACTTGCACCTGCAAGCAAAGAATTCCTGATTAAAATAATGCAGGAAACCACCACCGGTCCTAATCGCATAAAAGGCCTGTTGCCTGCCGGGACTATCGTTGCACATAAAACAGGCACATCGCCAACCAATAACATGGGTTTGAGTCCGGCTACCAACGATGTTGGTGTGATCACTTTGCCAAATGGCAAGCATGTGGCAATAGCTATTTTCGTTTGTAATTCTACTGCTGACGAAGCTACCCGCGAAAGTGTTATTGCTAATATAGCGAAGGTAGTTTATGATGCGGAAGTAAAGAAATAGTATCGGAAAAACTAGGTAATTGCTGTTGGAAGCGACAGGTAACAAAATAAAGGCGCAAAAAAAGCGCCTTTATCTGTAAAATCTATCATTAATTCAACTATATCACTGCTGTTTCAATATCGGCATCTTTAAACCCGCCGAAAACTGCAAAGCTCAGGTTTTTATAGATACAATCCACCTCGTTAAAACCTGCCTTTTCGAGCATTTTCAGTTGAACATCCAACGGAGCGAGCCTGTCAAGCTTGGTGCGTTCAAATGCCTGTATGAGTGCCTCATGGTCGAGGCCGGAGTGCGACACGGTTTCGCGCCATTCGTATTTAAACAAACTGTCAAACAATATGCTGCGTCCCGAAACCTGGTCGGCGTTGATGAACAGGCCGTCCTCGTTCAGCGAATTATAAATGTTGATGTATAACTGCAATTTGGCGGCATCCTCAAGATGATGAATTGCCAGACCAGAAATAACAATGTCATATTTGCCCGGAATGCGGTCTTTTGAAAGATCAAGTTCAATAAAGTCAAAATTATCCATCCCTTTAAAACGCTCCTTCGCTACTGAAAGCATTGGCGACGAAATGTCTGCAAGGGTAAAATGCAGATGCGGGTTTTTCTCATAAACAAACTGCGAGAACAGTCCTGTTCCGGCGCCAACATCCAATACTCTTTTTGCATTGGGCACACTTTTAATGAGGGGCAGGCAGGTGTGATAAAAATCCTCAAAACAAGGTATCAGATACCTCCTTTGTGAGTCGTACTTTTTGGAAACGCTTCCAAATTTTTCCTTTACTTCGTCCATTACTATCATGCGCTTGCAATTAAGGTTACCAGATTGTGTTAACTACTTACATAAAAAACAAAGCAGGCACTTTGTTTTTGTATCGTTATCAATTTTTCTTTAACACCCCATTAGCAGCGGCAAAAAGCAGCATGGATATTATTTGATAATGAGGCGCGTATTCCATCAAATTTAAGCAAATAAGTATTCTGATTGTTAGGCGTGTATTAAGTTGTGCAATTTTTAACTATATCTGATAGATTTTTTACAACATGTGCAGCGTGTTAAAAATGTATTATAACTTGTAAGCATTAATACCGGTTATGAAAAGAATATTTTTGGTTGTTTTCGGATGCTTGTGCATCAATATGTTGTTCGCGCAAACTCCAGTAAGCGTTAATGGGGCTTTGAGTGTTAAGGACGGACAAGTGGTAAACCAATATGGCGTACCGCCGCAATTACAGGGGCTTAGCTTCTCATGGAGTATCTGGCAAGGCCGAAAATATTACAATACCGATGTGGTAGATTGGATAGTGAAGGATTTTAAAGTTTCTATTATCCGTTTTTCCATGGCGGTGCAGCCGGCACATGGTTATCTGGAACAGCCGGATTCGCAAAAAACACTAATGACAAATGTGATTGACAGGGCGATAAAGGACGGAGTATATGTACTGATAGATTGGCACGATCATAACGGGTACTTGCATATTCCGCAATCCAAACAGTTTTTTGCCGAAATGGCACGAAAATATGCCGGTGTCCCTAATGTGATTTATGAAATATGGAATGAGCCTGAGCGGGTATCATGGGATACGGTGAAAAATTATGCTACGCAGGTTATAACCGAGATCAGGAAATACGATCCTGATAATCTTATTGTGGTAGGAAGCCCACATTGGGATCAGGATGTAGACGTGGCTGCTGCTTCGCCTATAACCGGGTTTAAAAATATAGCCTACTCATTTCACTTTTATGCTTCAGACGTAAATCACCAGGATCAGTTACGGGCCAAAGGTGATAAGGGCATTGCATTGGGATTACCCATTATGGTGACAGAGTGGGGCGTAGGAGAGGCTTCGGGGAATGGTGTTTTTGATCTGCACAAGAATGCGGTATGGCAGCAATGGATAAAGGAACACAAACTCAGCGCCGTTAACTGGAACATTACCGATAAAAACGAAACCACCGCCCTTATGAAACCCGGCGCACCCATAAATGGTGGCTGGACTAAAGACCAGTTAACGCCTGATGGCGTATATGTGCGGAAGCTGTTAAGGAAGCTGAACAGGAAGTATTATTAATTCATAGCCTATTTTCTTGCCAGTGTCTCCTTAATTCCTTTCATCACTAATGGTTCCATTATTTTATAGCAGGCAAGGTTGGGATGAACCAGGCCATCCAGTGTAAGTTCCGGTTTCATTCCTTTCTTATCCGGTAATACCAAAGCCGACCAATAATCTACATACACGATGTGGTTTTTCGCGGCATATTCTTTTAGCATGCCGTTTAGTTCAATGATCTTGTCGGCAGGGTTTAGCCCCCTGTGCCATGAAAAGTCACTTGCAGGCAATACCGAACCGATAATTGGTTTTATACCGCTGGCCCTGGCCAGTTCGCACATAGAAACGATATTGCCAAATACGTTTTCAAGTGAGATGGGGCCGCGGTTTTCGGCAATATCATTCGTTCCGGCTTCTATTACCACCGCCTTTGGGTGCAGGTTGATCACATCCTCGCGAAAACGCACCAACATCTGCGACGATACCTGTCCGCCAATGCCGCGACTGAGGTAATCATTGTCTTTAAAGAAAGCCGCATCCATATTGCCCCAGTTCTCGGTAATAGAGTTGCCCATAAAAACCACGAGTTTTTCGCCCGGTTTAATTTTAGTATTGGCATCGGCATATTTAGATAACCATGGCCAATCGTTATGCAGCAGGTTATCAAACCACTTCTGAAAGTTGGCGAAGTTATCGGCTTGTTCCATCGCTTTGGTCTTTTTATCGCTCAATGGTTTCAGGTACCCTTCCAGTTTCAGCCAGTCGGCAAAGCGGTCTTTCCAGGTATCAGAAGGCAAGCCCTGCCCGTTCATTCCAAAACCATGGCCACCCTTTGCATAGATATGCAGCTCGGCAGAGTGTTTGGCGTTAACCCAGGTTTCGTATAATGATGAGCTGTGCGTCTCCAAGCCAAAAGCATCGTCGGTTGCTGCAGCAATAAACATTGGCGGCGCATCGGCAGGTGGCGTTTTCTGCATCGGTTTTGGAAAATAAGCATAGATGGGCGCTACAAAATCCGGCCTGTTTTCCGGCGTATAGTTGTAAGCGCATGATGCAGCTATCGTTCCGCCTGCCGAAAATCCTAAAATGCCGATACGATCAGGCAAAACGCCGTATTCAGCTGAATGCTGGCGTACATAAGTGAGTGCTTGCCGGGCATCGGCTATTGCCATGGCTACTACCTTTTCTTTTTCCAGCCCGTTTACATTTGTGCCTCTTTCTTCATTCTCCTGTTTATACGGGTCATGACCGATAGTATGGTTCAGCCTGTATTTTAGCAGAAAGGCGGTGATGCCTTTTTGTTGCAGCCATTTTACTACGGCATAACCTTCCTGCATAATAGATAACGACTGAAACCCACCGCCAGGACAAACAATAATGGCAGTGCCGGTAGGAGCTACAGTGCTGTCGGCCGGGTAAACGGTTATGGTGGGTTTGCTTACGTTGTATATGGTATGGGCATGATATATATTACTGTCGTTCTCGGTTTCGCTCCAGGTCCAGTTTTCGGAGCCGGGGGCGGGGCCATTGTAAAGCTGGATAACTTTTTGCTGTGCTTTTGTGGCAGTAAAAACAAACAATAGCAGTGCGAACAGTAAATTCTTTGTCATGGTTTATTTATTTAGGTAAAGCATTGAACCGATGCCGGCTTAAAAACCGTATCTTCACAAATCTATATTTAATATTTAATCTGCTAAAACAATTTTGTTTAAGTTTTGGATTAAACCTTATTATTAATTGTTGCTCCAAATGAAAGACGCTCCGTTTTCACTTATTACCCTTTGTCATGGCTAAGGCACCTGTTACTAAAGCAATATTTTTTTTCCTGCTCATCGCTGTGTTTCAATCGTGTACGCATAATAAAAAGCTTTACAAGAGCGATTGTGATATCGACAAAAAATTTAAGCGCATTAGCCTGACCAATTTAATGGATAGCCTGAGCTACTATGATAATCAGTGCGTTGAGGTAGAGGGGAAGTATAAACAGGATAAAAACCTTTCGGCATTGGTTAACGCAAGCGTGTTTGGCTATAAAAAAAAAGATAAGCCGCTCTGGGTAGAATT
>JBQCIS010000061.1:0-6320 GCA_051953515.1 Mucilaginibacter sp. | reverse complement strand
TTAGGCATTCCATTAAAAACAAGGCATAACGAGGTGGCGCCATCGCAATTTGAGTGCGCACCTATTTATGAAGAGATCAACCTGGCTATTGACCATAACCAACTATTGATGGACCTGATGGACCGTGTAGCCAAACGCCATAACTTTAAGGTACTGCTGCACGAAAAACCTTACGCGGGCATCAATGGCTCCGGCAAGCATAACAACTGGTCAATGATTACCAATACGGGTAAAAACCTGTTGTCGCCTGGCAAAACACCAAAGAACAACCTCATGTTCCTTACTTTTTTTGTGAATACCATAAAAGCAGTATCAGAACATGCCGACCTGCTAAGGGCATCTATCGCATCCGTAAATAACGACCACCGCCTGGGCGCCAACGAAGCGCCGCCTGCTATTATATCTATATTTTTGGGCAGCCAGTTGAGCGACCTGCTGGATGAGATAGAAACATCGCGCATCAGCCGTATTATAAAGGACGATGCCATGCTTTGGCAGGGCATTCCGAAAATACCACAAATATTAAGGGACAATACCGACAGGAACCGCACTTCGCCATTTGCATTTACTGGCAATAAGTTCGAGCTGCGCGCCGTTGGTTCGTCGGCCAACTCATCCAACGCCATGACGATATTGAACCTGATAGTTGCTGATCAGCTCAAAAAATTCAAGGTGGATGTGGATAAGCTGCTGAAAAAAGGCGAGAAAAAAGATGCCGCTATCCTTACTATTATTAAAAGGTATATAAAGGACTCGAAGAAGATACGCTTTGAAGGCAACGGATATAGTGAGGAGTGGGAAAAAGAGGCGGAGGCGCGCGGCTTGTCTAACATACGTACCACGCCTAAGGCCTTAGACGTATTGCTGACAGAAAAAACGCAAACCTTATTTAATGATTCGGGTGTATTTACCTCGCGCGAATCGCATGCAAGGCATGAAATATTACTGGAGAGTTTCTATAAGAAATTACAGATAGAAGCCCGCGTAATGGGTGAGTTAGCCTATAACATTATTCTCCCTGCCGCAATAGCCTATCAAACCAAACTGATAGAGAATATAAAAGGACTTAAAGACCTGGGCCTGGATGAAAGCACCTATAAAGCGCAGCTGGACATCATCACCCATATATCAACCCACATTAACGCAATCAGGGTTGATATAGAAAACATGGTACAGGAACGTAAAAAGGCCAACAACATTGAAAACCTGCGCGAAAAGGCCATTGCTTACGACGAGAAAGTAAAAGCATACTTCCAGCCGATACGCTATCATGTAGATAAACTGGAGCAATTGGTAGACGATTCGTTGTGGCCGCTGCCAAAGTTCAGGGAGCTGCTGTTTATATAATAATGTATAAATGCAAAAGCCGGCCAACAAGCCGGCTTTTGCATTTCGGGAATTATGAAACTAATTTTTATATAGATCAATTATTTCAGCACTTTTGCAGGTGTAAAATGTCCCGCAAAAAACACAAGGTCTTAATAAACTACCGCCAGTTCGTCAACTTAATCCGTAAGTCGCGCCAGTACAGTTGGAAAAAGGCAAAAAGCTATGAAATTCTGCTGCTATGGATAAAAAGCAAGCTAACGCATAGCCAGTTTTTGATATTATCGGGCATGCTGGTGGGTTGTTCTGCAGGTTTGGCAGGGGTATTATTAAAAAGCCTGGTTCATTATATACATTATATTATTACCAGTAAGGTTCATTTTGAAGATCAGATCCTTTTTTATGTTTTATTCCCATTCCTGGGCATCGTACTAACCACGCTCATTGTAATTTATTTTTTCAAGGGGCAAGACCGGAAAGGCATACCCGCAATACTTTATGAGATCGCCCGCAATTCGAGCTTTGTATCGCACGTAAAAATGTATTCGCAGATCATACAAAGCGCGGTTACAGTTGGTCTGGGCGGTTCAGCTGGTCTGGAAAGCCCAATCGCAGTAACCGGGTCGGCGATTGGCTCTAATTTTGCGCAAACATATAATCTAAGCTATAAAGATCGTACGTTACTATTAGCTTCGGGCGCGGCAGCTGGCATAGCCGCGGCTTTTAATGCACCAATTGCAGGCGTTATGTTCGCTTTCGAAATATTGCTCACAGGCGTGGTCTTTACAGATTTTATGCCATTGGTAATAGCATCTGTTTGCGGCAGTTTATTATCGAGGGTTATATTGAACGAAGAAGCACTATTCAAGTTCAATGCCAGGCACGATTTTAATTACCATAACATACTTTACTATATAATATTGGGTATTTTCTGCGGGTTGTATGCCCGTTACTTTATCATGATCGCGCAATTTGTTGAGCATACGTTTCATAAAATGCGCATATCCAAGATCAACAAAGCTATTATTGGCGGCATTATCTTGTCCATTCTCTGTTTATTGTTTCCACCGTTGTTTGGCGAAGGCTATTCAAGCATAAAAGAATTTACCAACGGCGATATATTTCATATTATACAGCACAGCTTTTTTGGCTATATCGGTTTCAATCAATGGATAGTCATCACTTTTCTTGCGCTGATATGCTTGTTTAAGGCTTTCGCAACATCAGTAACTATTTACGGCGGTGGTAATGGCGGTAACTTTGCGCCCGCACTTTTTGCAGGAGGAACTTTTGGCTATTTATTCGCGCTTGTTTGCAATCAAATTGGCTTTACAGATGTGCCCGTCATTAATCTTATTATTGTTGGCATGGCCGGGGTGATGAGCGGCGTGTTGTACGCTCCGCTTACTGCCATATTCCTGATAGCTGAATCAAGCTCGGGATATGACCTTTTTATCCCCCTGATGATCGTTTGTGTTATATCCTTTTTAATAGGGAAATGGTTTTCATCTATCTCGCCCGACCTGAAAAACCTGGCTACCGAAGGAAAAATATTTACCCGCGAACATGATAAAAACCTGCTTTTATTAATAAATGTGGACGAACTGATCGAAAAAACCTCATCAGTACTTGACATTCATTCCTCATCAAAAGAGTTAATGGAAATTATAAAGGGCGAGAAGCGGAATATCATCGCGGTGCTCGACGGAACCCAGCTTGCAGGTATAATTTATTTTGACGAGTTAAGGCCACTTCTGTTCAATCCTGAATTGCAGCATCAAACCGATATACTCAATTACATGAAAATTCCGGTGGAAACGATATACCTGAATGAGGATATGGTTTCTGTAGTAAATAAATTTGACGAAACCTCTACCTGGGTGTTGCCTGTCATTAACAGCGAGCATGAATTTTTAGGCTTCATATCTAAATCCGCTGTATTGAACCGCTACCGCCAGATATTGAAAGAATATTCTGACGCTGAATAACAAGACTCACTAATAATAGCGCTGCCTTACAGCTATTTTTGATGGGATAAATTTAATAAGCACTATATTTGCCCATGATTTCTTCGCAAAGATATGACATGCGGGGCGTATCTGCCTCAAAAGATGATGTACATAACGCAATAAAAAACATTGATAAGGGCATTTTCCCTCAGGCATTCTGCAAAATCATTCCGGATATACTGACAAACGACCCATCATACTGCAATATTATGCATGCTGACGGGGCGGGCACTAAATCATCGCTGGCTTATGCATACTGGAAAGAAACCGGCGATATGTCTGTATGGAAAGGCATTGCACAGGATGCCATCATCATGAACCTGGACGATCTGCTTTGCGTTGGCGCGATAGATAGCATCCTGCTTTCATCAACCATCGGCAGGAATAAGAACCTTATACCGGGTGAAGTTATCGCAGCCATCATTAACGGCACTGAAGAAATTTTAAGCGAATTGCGCAACGCAGGCATCGGCATCTACTCCACCGGCGGTGAAACTGCCGATGTGGGCGACCTGGTACGTACCATCATTGTAGATTCAACCGTTACCTGTCGCATGAAACGCGACGAGGTGATCTCCAACCACAACATACAGGCAGGCGACGTTATTGTGGGGCTTGCCTCATACGGCCAGGCAACTTACGAAAGCGAATACAACGGCGGCATGGGTTCAAACGGTCTCACCTCTGCCCGCCATGATGTTTTTAATAAATCCATCGCGCAGAAATTCCCTGAAAGTTATGATCCGGCCATTCCCTACGACCTGATATTCTCAGGAAGCCGGTCGCTGACTGACAAAATAGATATTGGCAACGGTCAATCGGTAACCGCAGGTAAACTGGTGTTATCTCCAACCCGCACCTATGCGCCGGTTATTAAAAAAGTACTCGATAGTTACCGCAGCCAAATCCATGGCATGGTTCATTGCAGCGGCGGCGCGCAAACTAAGGTGCTGCACTTTATTAATAACGTGCACGTGATAAAAGATAACCTCTTCCCTGTTCCGCCATTGTTTAAACTGATACATGAAGAATCCGGAACCAGCTGGCAGGAGATGTACAAGGTATTCAATATGGGGCACCGCATGGAGCTATACGTACCACAGGCCATTGCGCAGGATATTATCAACATCTCAAAAAGCTTTAATATCGACGCGCAGGTAATCGGCCGTGTAGAAGCGTCAGACAAGAAACAGGTAACCGTTCGTTCAGAATTCGGCGAATTTGTTTATTGATGACAGACGGCGCATTTATTTTGCGCCGTAATTCATTTTCTCTATCTTACTCAAAATAAATCTAAACATTTATGAGTGAGAATCCACTTATCCAGATCCGCGATCTTCGCAAATCCTATGGCGAAAAAGAAGTACTAAAAGGGATCAATCTTGATATATATCCGGGGCAGGTTATCGGCTATATTGGCCCGAATGGCGCCGGAAAATCAACTACCGTAAAAATTCTTACCGGGCTTATCCCTGATTTCCGGGGCGAGGTAATCGTCGATGGTATCAGCATGGCGCAAGATGCGCTCGGAATAAAGAAGCTGATCGGCTATGTGCCCGAAAATGCCGAGATATACGATGTATTGACACCGACTGAATACCTCGACTTTATTGGCAAACTGTACGGCATGGAAGAAAACGCGCTGCAGGAACGTGCACAGAAACTCCTTATCGCTTTCGGACTTGGCACGAATATGAACGACCGCATGGATACCTTCTCCAAAGGGATGAAGCAGAAAGTATTGCTGATCTCGGGTATCATCAACAATCCAAAGATCATTGTGCTGGATGAACCTTTGTCGGGATTGGACGCCAATGCGGTTATCATGATCAAAGAGCTGATAGTACGTCTATCTCAAGAGGGAAAAACGATATTCTACTGTTCGCACATGATGGATGTGGTTGAAAAAGTTTCAGACCGTATCCTGCTCATCAACAAAGGCGAAATTATTGCCGATGGTACTTTCGAGTCGCTCAAGCAAAACCATAGCGATACGCTGGAGCGCATCTTTTCCAAGCTTACCGGCCGTGAGGACCAATCAAGTGAAACGGACGCCATCATTAACGCTTTTGATTAAATACGATGGATAAAATTTTCTTATACTTCGTTCTATGGATCAGCCCGCTGCTGCGAAAGGCCGGCGTTGATACCATCCAGCTTTACGAGATATTGAAAGTAAAGCTAATGATAGACAACCGCAGGCCAAACGCTATGCTTGCTATAAAGAGAAAGGCACAAAACAGCACAAAGGTAACTTCGCCATGGTTTGTCACATTTTTCATGATCCTCATGGGTTTTTTTATCAGCCTGGCTTTGTTTCTGAATAAAATGCCGTTTGTAGGGCAAACCCTCTACTTCCTTATCTTCATGGTGCTGATGTCCATCACGCTCATTTCAGATTTTACCAATGTATTGATAGACACCCGCGACCAGTTTATCATCATGCCGCGCCCGGTTAACGACCGCACGGTTGCTGTATCGCGCATATTGCACATCAGTTTTTATGTGCTCCGGCTGGCATTGCTGCAGGGTTTGGCGGGTATGATAATGGTAGGCTTTGCTGATAGTATATGGGCTGTACCGCTGTTTTTTATACAGATATTATTAGCCACATTCCTGTGTATATTTTTCGTCAATATCATTTACCTGTTGCTGATGCGCTCTGTTAGTCCGCAGCGGTTTAAAGATATTATCAGCTATTTCCAGATCGGCTTTGCGGTGCTCATATTCGGCATTTACTACCTGCTGCCGAAGTTGATCAACGTAAGCGTGTTGGATAATATCAGCCTGGTAACGCACTGGTGGTCGTGGATTTTGCCGCCGGTTTGGATAGCAGGTTTAAACGAATTGATCCTACATGGCGCACGCGCAGGTTCGGTTACCATTGTACTGGCTTTATTAGGTCTTGCTACACCCGTTGTTGGCTTGTGGTTTGTTATTAAAGTACTGGCGCCTGGTTTCAACAGGCGTTTAACCATTATTGCT
>JBQCIS010000060.1:0-2964 GCA_051953515.1 Mucilaginibacter sp. | reverse complement strand
GCGCAGCTCGTTATCCAAACTGCAGCGCAGTATTATCAAACTTTTATTACCAACTGGCTTGGCGAATCGGTTATCCGTGATCTGCGTATCGATATCTTTAACCATGTAACCAGTCTAAGGTTAAAATATTTCGACCGTACGCCCATTGGTGTGCTCATTACCCGTACCGTTTCGGATCTGGAAACCATAGCCGATATTTTCTCCGAAGGCTTGATTTCCATTATGGGCGATATGTTGCTGGTAATAGCCCTGATAGCCCTCATGCTGTATATGGACTGGAAGCTGGCGCTTGTGACATTGATACCTATGCCGCTATTTTTTGTAGCAACCTACATTTTTAAGGAAGCGATAAAATCATCCTTCCAGGAGGTGCGTACACAAGTGGCCCACCTTAACACTTTCCTGGCGGAACATATTTCGGGCATCAGTGTAATACAATATTTCGCCCGCGAAGACCAGGAGATGCGCAAATTCATAGCCGTAAACCAGAAATATCGCAACGCCAATATTCGCTCCAACTGGTACTACTCTATATTTTTCCCGGTGGTAGAAATTCTGTTTGCTATTTGCATGGGTTTGTTGGTTTGGTACGGTGCGCAACGTATATTAACCGATCAGCAACTGGTTTGGCTGTCTGCCAATCACAAACCGGTTACGGCGGGTACCATTGTGGCATACATCGGTATGCTTAATCTCATGTTCAGGCCGATACGGCAATTAGCGGATAAATTCAATACTCTGCAAATGGGCATGGTTGGCGCCGACCGTATTTTTAAAGTGCTGGATACACGGGAAGTTGCTGAAAATAAAGGTACGTTGAATACCGGCCGCATAAAAGGCGATATTAAATTTGAACACGTGTGGTTTGCTTATAATGATGAGAACTGGGTACTGAAAGACATTAACTTCCACGTAAAGCCCGGAGAAACACTGGCATTGGTGGGGGCAACTGGTGCGGGCAAATCATCTACCATTAATATCCTGAACCGCTTTTATGAGATCGGCAAGGGAAGGGTGGCGGTTGACGGCATCGATTTGCATGATTATGATGTGAACTACCTGCGTGCACAAATCGCCACCGTGATACAGGATGTTTTCCTGTTCACCGACACTATTGCCAACAATATCAGCCTTAACAACCAAACCATCGCCCGCGAACAGATCATCGCTGCCGCCAAAGACGTAGGTGCGCATGAATTTATTGAGCGTTTACCCGGTGGCTATGATTACAACGTAATGGAGCGCGGCTCAACCCTCTCTGCCGGGCAGGCGCAGTTGATTTCCTTTATCCGCGCGCTGGTTTATGATCCTGCGATATTGGTTTTGGATGAGGCCACCTCATCAGTCGATACTGAAACAGAGACCCTGATACAAAACGCCATCAACAAACTGATGCAGGGCAGAACAGCTATCGTGATAGCACACCGTCTGTCAACCATCCAAAATGCCGACCGAATAATTGTACTCGATCACGGCGAAATAAAAGAAATGGGTACCCACCAGGAATTGCTGAAAATTGAGCATGGCTATTACCGCAAATTATATGACCTGCAGTTTAATTCTGCAGGGATTGCGCGGTAGTCGCAGTATCCTCCGCCGAACTTATGGCTGCACTTTCCCTTCCTGTGCACCTTTCCCTTTAGGGGGATTTTTTACCGGATACACAGGCTGCTCATCCTTTTCATGTTTTTTAGCGATGTTGCCGCCGTGTGGTTCATCAGCTTTATATTTTTTGTCTTCGCTATGCTGAACACTTTTATGGCCGGTATCGGCAGGGCGGTGGGTTGGAGTATCGGATGGTGATGGTTTATCGGGTGAGTTTGCTGGCTTTGTCATGTCGCGTGTTTTTCTGAAGTAACATTTCCGTGATAGGATTTGTTTAGGCACGGCAATCTGCAAACTACTTGTAGCAATGCAATCAATGCCACAATTCTCCTTACTGCCAAGTGCAAACATACATTTTATACAAAATATCATCCTGTATTTGCTAATTTTGCTCCCCTATGACTGAAGAAAGATCATTAAATTTTTTAGAGGAGATTGTTGAAGAAGATATCCGCGAGGGTAAGAATGATGGGCGCGTGCTTACACGTTTTCCGCCAGAGCCAAACGGGTACCTGCATATCGGCCATGCTAAGTCTATCTGTTTAAACTTTGGCCTGGCGCTGAAATATAATGGCAAAACCAATCTCCGCTTTGATGATACCAACCCTGTAAAGGAAGATGTGGAGTATGTTGACAGCATAAAAGCTGATGTAAAATGGCTGGGTTTTGAATGGGCCAATGAACTTTATGCATCTGATTATTTTGACAAGATATATGAATTTGCTGTTGCCCTGATAAAAAAAGGACTGGCTTATGTAGATGACAGTACGCCGGAAGAAATTGCCGCTCAAAAAGGCACGCCAACTGAACCGGGCAAACCCAACCAATATCGCAGTCGCAGTGTTGAAGAAAATCTGGAGCTGTTTGAGGCAATGAAAGCCGGTAAATACCCGGATGGCGCAAAGGTTCTGCGCGCCAAGGTTGACCTGGCTTCGCCTAACATGCACATGCGTGATCCGATCATGTATCGCATCAAGCATGCGCACCATCATCGCACGGGCGACAAATGGTGCATCTATCCGATGTATGATTTCGCCCATGGACAGTCGGACGCTATTGAGAAAATTACCCACTCCATCTGTACGCTTGAATTTGTGCCGCACAGACCATTGTACGATTGGTTTATAGCAGTGTTGGGTCTGTTCCCATCCAAACAATATGAGTTTGCCCGTTTGAACATGACCTACACCGTAATGAGCAAGCGTAAGCTGCTGCAACTGGTTACCGAAGGGCATGTAGAGGACTGGGACGACCCACGTATGCCAACCATCAGCGGGTTGCGCCGCAGGGGTTATACGCCGGCATCCATACGCGAATTTTGCGAACGTATAGGTGTAGCCAAACGTGAGAACATGATAG
>JBQCIS010000059.1:0-7847 GCA_051953515.1 Mucilaginibacter sp. | reverse complement strand
ATTGGTAGCATTTTGGGCGGTGATATTATTGGTTGCCAGGTCCTGCGGCGTAACGATGTGGATGGTCGAGTCGCTATTGAACGAATTTTGCAGGCGTTTAGCATATTATGGCTGCAAAACTTAGGTGGCCTTTGTAAGGGTACCGGTTGACCATACGATGTAGTTTTTAGGTACGGTTACACTCAATTTATAGTTGTTAAAGTCGTTATAAAATTCCAGGTTACCAACGTGCGGTTGCGTATCCCAGCCTTTATAATCGTCGTATACGGCAACTCTTGGATAGAAATAGGCAAGATAGAAGGTATTGGAGTCGATAACCCCATCGCGACCTTCACTTTTGCTGAGCAGGTAATGCCAGGTAATATCAAGTTTTACCGAATCATGCGGCATCAGTGGTTTGGCAAGCGGGATCATGTAATTGGTAGTGGTTGCGGCAGCATTGTCCCAGTTTGCCTTATCGCCGTTTATTTTAAAGTCGTCTACAGTAATGCCCAATCCCGAATCATACGAAGGATTGGTGCTGATTACTTCTTTACGATGCACATTCACAATGAGCTTCATGTTCAGGCTATCCAACTTATCCGGGCTGTTGTTAAAGAAAGTGATATGTTCTACACCGCTGATGAGCCTGTTGGGCGGTGTTACGGTTATGGCAATATTATAATGCCCTTGATTTTGCCACCAGTTTTTGCCGGGTTTGCCATCCATGTTGCGCGTGCCATTCTCGTAGGTTTTTGCAATGTTTGGCGGCATGGTAAGTGTTTGCGCATTTACATGCAGCATTATGCAGCAGAACAGTGCTGCTAACGTTGTTGGTTTTAACATAAGGTTACTAAAAAAGTTAAAATGAAAGGCCTAATATAAGAAGAACTCAACAGTAGGACAGAGGCGTTGAATGTTTGTTACAAAACATTTACGAACGACTGCAGGCTAAATATCGTTACCGAAAACGACAGAATATGCAAAGCAACCTGCAACGTTTTGCCAAAAGGCTTACACAAATGTTTAATCATTTAGAAGTTTAAAACAACATTTGCACATTTACAGCATATATATAACAATTTAATGAAACACGGTGATTACTGCTCAGATTCATTAAATTTGTTATACACCAATTATAATTACAAACTACCGGTTACGCTTTTTGAATATACCGGGTATAAAATTTAGGAACGCTTATGGGGGGCAGGGAGTTTTTTACTTTCAGGCTATTTTCTTTTCTTTTATTGCTGTCGGCGACCAATACGTTATTCGCTCAGCAGGGCCTGAACTTTGCTTCTCTTTCTACAAAGGATGGGTTATCATCCAACACCATCAATGCCATAATTAAAGATAAATACGGTTTGATGTGGTTTGCCACGGCCGATGGCCTTGACCGCTTTGACGGTACTAACTTTACCATCTATCGCCATCATGATGGCGATACCACCAGTCTTCCGGCCAATGAGATACAAACGCTTTACCAGGACAGATCGGGCAGGCTTTGGGTAGGTACTGCAGGTGGTTCACTGGCTTATTACGACCGAAACCAGAACAGCTTTTGCCGCTATCAGGGCGACAGTTTCTGGCGGGGCGCTACATCCGAAGGTATCAGGGCCATAGGTCAGGATCATAATGGCAAACTTTGGGTGGCCAGTTACAGCGGGTTAAGGGTGATAGATCTGAAGACGAATAAAACGAACACCTTTATTTTTAACTCGCTGCAAACAGACATGAGCAAGGCCACTATAGGCCTTAATATATACGAAGACCGCCATAACCGTATGTGGATAGGCACTACTACGGGTTTGCTGTTATATGATGAGAAGGGCGATAAATTCATCCATTTCCAGCATGATGATAAGGACAAAGGCTCGTTAAGTAATAACCTGATCCGTTCTGTAACGGAAGATGAGATGGGCCGGTTATGGATTGGTACCAACGGCGGCCTTAACCTGTTGCAGCCTGATGGTAAAACCTTTGCCCATTTTATTCAGAATACCGGAACAACAGCCCCATATTGTAATATTTACGGCATCGCTTCAGACCAATCGAACCTTTGGGTCTGTACTGAGAATGGTTTGGCTATACTGGATCTGCGTACTTTTCAAACAAGGTTTTATACGCCGGCTTTTCGCAATGCTTTTAGTTTGAGCGATAAGTTTGTGAAAAGCATATACATCGATCCGCAGGGTATTTATTGGCTGGGCACATTTGAGGGAGGGATTGATAAGTACGATAAGAACCTGGCCCTGTTCAGTCTGAAAATGCCAAACCCGTTCGATCCTTATGCATTAACGGCTCCTGTAGTTACCTCATTTACCCAATATAATCAGCACCAGGTTTTCGTCGGCACGGACAATGGCGGATTACAGCTTTTTGACATGCAAACAGGGTTGTTTAAAAAATACCCCATAAATGGCAGGCAAAATAAAGGCACACCGCTCTCTGTACTGTCGCTTAAGTATGATAGTCGAGGCAACCTATGGATAGGTACTTTTCATGAAGGGCTTTTTGCCTTAAATACAGCAACCGGTCAGTATAAACATTTCACTGCGGGCAAAAGTGATACCCAGATATCGGAAAATGATGTTTTTTGTGTAGAAGAAGCCGCGGATGGTCGTATATGGGTAGGTTCAAATGGCGGCGGCATAGATATTTACGACCCGCTATCGGGCAAGTTCTCGCGATACGAGCAGGTTTTCAACCTTGCTCGTGTTGAAAGCAAGGTTTACCTTAATAAATATTTCCGCGCCATAACGCCAGGTAATGATGGCGATATGTGGACGGCAACTTACGGAGGCGGTATCTATGTTTTTAATATTAAAACCAAAACGGTAAAGATTTATACCAAAGCAAACAGCGGTTTACCTACAGATGTTGTGCTGTCACTGCTGCATGATAAGGCAACCAATACAGTTTGGGCGGGTACCAATGGCGAAGGATTGATCAGGTTGGATCCTGTAACACGCAAAATTACTGCATATTCAGAAAAGGCCGGAATATCCAACGGTATTGTATGCAAGATATTGAAAGACGATAAGGGCCTGCTTTGGTTAAGCACTAATAAGGGAATTAATAGTTTTGATCCGTCAACTGCGCGGTTCAGGGTTTACACGCATCAGAACGGTGTACCTGACGTGCCTTTTATATCAGGCTCAGGGCTAAAGTTGTCCGATGGTACTATGTTTTTTGGCAGCCAGGATGGATTTAACTATTTCAATCCGCCAAGCTTTGCAAATACGCGCGAATCGTCGCCGGTTATGTTTACTGATCTGAAGGTATCCAACAGTAGTGTAAGTCCGGGAAAACAATCGCCTATAAGTGAACAGATTGCGGTGGCAAAAGAGATCAGGTTGAAATTCGGTCAGAACTTTTCTATCGGTTATATCACCGTTAATTATACCAACCCTCATCAGGATCAGTACTCCTACATCCTGAAAGGCTTTGATAAGGATTGGAACTACGTAGGTAAAGCCACCACAGCATACTATACCAATATCGATCCCGGCAGATATGTATTCCTGGTGCGGGCGGGCGATGGCAGAGGGCACTGGAGTGCAAAACCAACCTCAATAGTCGTAACCATTCTGCCGCCTTGGTGGCGTAATATATATGCCTACATTATTTATTGCTGCATTGGCATTGGCTTACTGCTTTATATCAGGCATCGGGGCATCATCAAGGTGAAACGGGAGATGAAGATAGAAGAGGATAAGCGTGCTATAGAACGTGTGCATGAACTCGACAGGCTCAAGATCAAATTCCTCACTAATTTAAGTCATGAGTTCCGTACACCAATATCGCTCATTATGGCTCCGATAGATAAGTTGATGTCGATGAAAACGGATAGCGATATTTCCAAAGAGATCAACCTCATCGGTCGCAATGCACGTCGTTTGCTGAATCTCGTGAACCAGTTGCTTGATTTCAAGAAAATGGAAGAAAAGGAACTGAAACTGAACTTAAATACTGGAGATCTTATCGAATTTATTAAGGAAACCGTTTATTCTTTCCAGGACATATCTGAGCACAAACATATCCAGCTCGATTTTATCAGCGAGCAGGATACACTGCCGGCTTATTTCGATCCGGATAAAATAGAGCGCATCCTGTTCAACCTGCTTTCTAATGCATTTAAATTCACCGGTCAGGGCGGCGAGATCGTGGTGAAATTGTACACGGTTGATAATGACGATAAAACCGGGAAACTATTAAAACTGACCATATCCGATACCGGCGTTGGCATTTCCGAAAGCGACAAGGAAAAAATATTCCAACGTTTTTACCAGGTGGATAATTCCAAAGCGTCGTTGAACCAGGGCAGTGGTATCGGTTTGTCTATAGCAAAGGAATTTGTACAGTTGCATGGCGGCACGATTGATATTACCGGCAAAGAGCCGCACGGGAGTATATTTACGGTAATATTGCCCATTTTGCCTGCGGAAATAACGGATGATATTTTACATGAACTGGTTGATCCGCCATATAGGCCGGATGAAACGCTGCCTTTACTGAGCAGAAGCAGCAATGATGATGCGGTGAGCACAGACAAAGCGGTGGTACTGGTGGTTGAGGATAACGAAGAACTTCGTGATTATCTGAAATGCAACCTGCGCGATAACTACAAAGTATATGAGGCAGCCAACGGTAAAGATGGTTGGCAAAAAGTGCTTTCATGCCACCCCGACCTGGTAGTTACCGACGTAAGTATGCCTTATATGGACGGTATTGAACTATGCAACAAGATCAAAAACGATAAGCGTACAAGTTTCCTGCCGGTTATCTTACTTACAGCGCTCACCGCCGAGGAAGACCAGGTGAAGGGCTTGCAAACGGGTGCTAATGATTATCTCACCAAGCCTTTTAGTTTTGAGGTGCTCAATGCTAAGATCAGTAATCTTATCCACCTCAATCAAAAGCTGAAAACAACTTACTCTAAGCAAATACAGGTGGTGGCGCCTGAAATGGTGATCGAGTCGGCTGATGAAAAGCTATTGAACAAGGTGGTGTTGTTTGTAGAAGAAAAACTGAACGACCCCGATTTCTCGATAGAAGAACTGAGCCGCTATTTGGGCATGAGCCGGAGCTCGTTATACAATAAGTTGTTTGAACTTACCGGGGTAGCACCAGTGGAATATGTGCGGTCGATAAAACTGCAAAAGGCAGCCGTGCTGCTTGATAAAAGCCAGTACACTATACGCGAAATTGCTTTTATGACCGGGTTCGGTACGCCGGGCTATTTTTCAAAGCTGTTTAAGGAGAAATATAACCTATCACCCTCTGAATATAAGGATGCGAAGCGAAAAGAAGCGGATATGGCAGATGCGCAATAACAGAAAATGCGCCTTTAAACATTCCTTTATAACATTTGTCAAAATGTGAGATCGGATTATTATCTCGTTGCGGAAATTGTGCAGATCAAAACTGCTAACAGTTAACCCTGATGATAATTTTCAACCAACGCGTATCCGCGAAAAAACAAGGCAACCATCAACCGGCTATCGGTGTGTATAAAATTCGCAAACGGGCGGTCATACTAATAGCTATTCTTGCGGGCCTCTTTTTTACTTCAAATCTCTCAGCGCAGATCCGCTTACCGCAGCTGATTGCCGATAGCATGGTACTGCAGCGCAATGCAAAGCTGAAGGTATGGGGCTGGGGATCGCCAGGCGAACGAGTCACTATAAAATTTCATGGGAAAACGTTCCGTACCAAAACGGGCACGGACGGCAAATGGATAGTAGTCATACCGCCGATTAAAGCCGGTGGGCCCTACACCATGCAGCTTTCCGCAAGTAATACACTCACTTTGCATGATATCCTGGTAGGCGATGTATGGTTCTGCTCCGGGCAATCAAACATGGTACTGCCGATGGAACGGGTAAAGGAAAAATATCCTGACGAGATTAGTAATGCCAATTATCCTTTGATCCGCAATTTCTTCGTGCCAACCTCGTCTGACGTGCGGAAGGTTCATGCCGATCTCCCTCCTGGCAAATGGGTTGCGGCATCGCCTGCCGGCGTGCTGGGCTTTGGCGCCGCCACCTATTTTATGGCGGAGGATCTGTTCCTCAAATATCATGTACCTATCGGCATCATCAACTCAAGCGTGGGCGGTACGCCTATTCAGGCATGGATCAGCGAGGATGGTTTTAAAACATTGCCTCACTACCAAACGCGCATTGCACAATTTAAGGATAGTGCCTACATGGCCAAATTGCTTACACCCGCCCACCCCCGAAATGCCGGGCATAGTAGTTCCCCGCCGGATGCTGGCTTGCAAGGTGGGGTAAAATGGTATGATCCCGCTTATGTGCCCCAGGGCTGGCATAACTTCTGGCTGCCGGGTTACTGGGCCGACCAGGGAGTGAAGAATTTAAATGGCGTAGTATGGTTCCGTAAGGAAATAGATGTACCTGCGTCGTTAGCCGGCAAGCCTGCCAAATTGTTTGTGGGCCGTATTGTTGATGCGGATGAAACGTATGTTAATGGCGTAGAGGTGGGCAATGTCACCTATCAATACCCGCCCCGGCGCTATAATGTTCCTGCCGGGTTATTAAAGGAGGGTAAGAACCTGATTGTTGTGCGGATAACAAACACTGCAGGCAAAGGCGGTTTTGTACCGGACAAACGTTATGAGCTGACCGACGGCATTACACATATTGATATTCGCGGCGATTGGCAATACAAGGTGGGCCAGGTATTTGCGCCAAGGCATTGGGATGGCAAGGGCTTTACTCCACCATTCATAGCCCAAAACGAACCGACCGGCCTTTACAATACAATGGTCTACCCGGCTATAAATTACACCATAAAAGGCATTGTATGGTACCAGGGTGAAACAAATGCAGGCGAGCCTAAGGAATATAACCAACTGCTGCCGGCACTGATAACCGACTGGCGCAGTAAATGGCGCGATAATAACCTGCCGTTCATTTATGTGCAATTGCCTAATTATATGGAAGTGCAGTACTCGCCGTCTGAAAGTCAGTGGGCAGAGTTGCGTGAGGCGCAGCTGCACGCGCTATCCATTCCCAATACAGGTATGGCTGTGGCGATAGACGCAGGCGAGTGGAATGACATTCATCCGTTAGATAAGAAAGACGTGGGCGACCGTTTGGCTCTTTGCGCCGAACAGGTGGCTTATAAGGATAATGTAGTAGGATCAGGACCGATATTCCAATCCGCAGAAATTAAGAACGACAGGATCATTATCAGTTTCAGCAGTATTGGCAGCGGCCTGATGGTTAAGGGTGGCGGTGACCTGACCCAGTTTGCCATAGCGGGAGAGGATAAAAGGTTTGTATGGGCAACCGCGAAAATTGAAGGTGATAAAGTAGTGGTTTCGAATCCCGATGTACCGCACCCGATGTATGTGCGATATGCCTGGGCCGACAATCCCGAAGGCGCAAACCTGTACAATACGGAGGGGTTGCCCGCATCGCCTTTCCGCACGGACAAATAAAAATGCCTTGTTAAACATTTATGTTATCTATTTAACAAATATTATTACCCGTAAAGGCCTAAACCGCTGAAATTGGCAACAGTAAATATTTTATAAACCGGTCCCTGTTAAACATTTTATAACGCTGTAATTTTTAGAAGTGAGATTGAACGAATAGCAGCGTACATTTTTTGCAATCGATTGTCGAATGCGTCATGTAATTCTCAGCATGCGGAATTATAGTTAATGGTTGGTTAATGCGTAGCATGAGGCTGTTTGTGTAACAGCCTCATTTTTTAATGATTTATGAAAAGAAACTTTTTACGTAACAGCTTTTTAGGATTAATGCTTGTTTTAAGCACGGCAACGCTGGCGCAAAACAAGGCGGATGACCAAAAAGGGCTGAAAGATTATTATAAGG
>JBQCIS010000058.1:0-30300 GCA_051953515.1 Mucilaginibacter sp. | reverse complement strand
CATTCCGGTAGCGCCGGTAATTATCGCACGGATTTTTTTAGACATAACTGTTTTTTTAAGCCTGCTCAGGAGATCTTAGACTAATATAAACTAATATGACTATAAATTATTTTAAATAATCGCATGGATGCGAATTATAGCAATCCAATAATTCGACTGAAGTCGCTTTACTGTTTGAATTATTCCATTGGCTAAAGCCAACGGCAATGAGATTAAAACATCGATTAATATTGCCGTCCAATTTATGGGGCGGTTAACAATTGGAAATAAATGGCTTTAGCCAAATAATTAATCGGCAGCGTGGGTTAATTATTCCCCCAGAGGCATTATAACCGTATTCCCGTGCCGTACGGAAAGAATGAATTTACATTTACCGGCAGCCTGCCAATGGGGTCCATGCGGCGTGCAATAATCCGCACTGCAGCGCGCTGCAGCGCATCGCTCATCTGGTAGCAACATAGCAAACCGCTGGCTTTTTCAATTCCAGGCAGGGTTGCTATGGTATACGGATTAGCAAACACGCACACCACGGTATTGGGCCTTGCCGCAAGCCGGGTAATAAAATCCATTACTTCCGGGCTATAATCCAGCTTACTTAACGGACGGCTGCGGGTATCGTTTATACTGATGAATACCTGGTTGTACTGCTTTAAAGCGTCACACAACCTGTTTATATTATCAGCAGTTTCCGTCTTACCTACTTTAAAGAAGGTGCAGTACTGATACCATTGCGAAAGATCGCGCTGAAAGGTGGTATATTCCTGCACGCCAATGCTCACAATTGCCGTACGATTAAACGGGTTCATTTGTAATGACGGCGAATTGCCTTTTAATAAGGTTACCGCGGCATCGCTCATCTGCTGTATCAGGTCCTTTTCGGCCGGGCGGTTCAGATCTTCCACCAGGTGTGCAGTTGATACAGGGTGATAATTGTTCAGCCCCGCCCAATATTTAGCAGCCAGTATCTTTTTCACCTTCACTTTAAACTCCGAAGCAGACATCTCATTCTTACGCACCGCCTTCCTGATCAGTTTAATAGCACGGGCTGAGTTCTGAGATAGTTCCAGCACATCATTCCCAGCCAAAAAAGCACGAACATCGGCCTCGCCGTTCGGAAAATATTTTACAACACCTTGCATTTCAAGCGCGTCAGAAACCACCAATCCCTTAAAGCCAAGCGAGTCTTTTAAAACACCGGTAACGATCTTTCTCGACAGGGTTGAGGGCAAATGCTTCGTATCATCCAGCGCAGGAATATCCATGTGTGCCACCATTATACCACTGATCCCTGCCTGTATCGCTTCGCGGAAGGGGTATTCTTCCAGCGTATCCAGACGTTCGCGGCTGAACGGCAATAAAGGCAGGTCGAGGTGCGAATCGACATTGGTATCGCCATGGCCGGGGAAGTGTTTTGCGGTGGTCAATAACCCTTCCGACTGCATTCCGGTAAAATAGGCTATACCCTTTTGCGCTACATTGTATTTATTGTCGCCAAACGAGCGATAATTGATCACAGGGTTATCGGGATTGTTATTAATATCCATATCCGGCCCGAAATTCATCTGCATGCCCAACCGTTTAAAATCATAAGCTACCTGCTGACCCATTTTATAGATCAGTGTATTATCCTGCACCGCACCGAGGGTCATTTGGTAAGGAAATGATGTGGTAGAATCAAGACGCATACCCAGCCCCCATTCGCCGTCCATCGCAATAAGTAACGGAACCTTACTCAGTTTTTGATAGCGGTTGATCAGGTCAGCCTGCCGTACAGGCCCACCCTGAAAAAATACTAATCCGCCAATTTGCTGGGTTGAGATAACGTTGGCTACCGAATCTTCGTATTTCTGCCCTTTGTTAGTATGCGCGCGTACAAAAAAAAGCTGCGCCACACGCTGGCGGCGGCTTAATTTATTGTAAATTTAATCGACCCAATGATTTTGTTTTTCTAAGGAAGAAATAAACGATTCCTTTTGTGCAGAAACCTGCAAAGCATTAAAACTAAGGGCTATAATAAGTAAACAAATCCCTCTCTTTTTAATAAATAGCATGTGCCAAATGTAGCTAAATACAATGGCTATGGCATGTTTTTAGCTCTCCTGAATAAAAAAATTAAAAACAGCAAATAAACCTTTGTGTTAATTTGTACTCTATACGTTTATTAAACAACAATTATTTATGAAAAGAATTCTCTTTTTACTGACCTTCGGCCTGCTCGTTGCAGGGTCAGTTAGCGCGCAGTCTTACTATTATGGCCCACGCCGTGTTCACCGCCGCCCTCCGCCACAGCGCCAGGATAATGATTTTTACAGGGTAAAAGTTGGTTTAACAGGTGGTCTTAACCTTGCCAATACCATAGATGCTTACGATAGCTACAATAGCACAAGCACCATTGCCGCTTGGAACGCTGGTATTTACTTTGATGTTCCGATTGTTTATCCTTTCTCATTCGAGCCAGAAGTATTGTACTCTCAGAAAGGTTTTGCATCAACCCTTGCCGATGGGACACATTTTACATCACGTTCCGGCTTTATTGATGTGCCGCTGCTTGCCAAGTTTAATGTAGTACCAGGATTTAATTTTCTGATCGGTCCGCAGCTGTCATTCCATACCAGCACAACCAACACTTATGCCGATGGCACTATGGACAATTACAACTATGGCACCGATGGCACCCTGCTTGACGGTGTAATAGGCGTAAGCTTTGATCTTAACCGGTCAGTTGAGTTACGTGCAAGATATACCCTCGACTTGACCAATAACTATGATGCCGATAACCAGGATTTCCGTAATCAGGTATTTCAGTTAGGTATAGGGTTTACTTTTCAATAATAGAGATTGGGGATTAGCCCTTTATGAAAAAAATGCGATAGGATAATCCTATCGCATTTTTTATGTTTAGCATTTTTCTAATCTCTGATTAACCAATTTCTATCCTCTGCTCACTAAAGCGCCGCGTTCTTCACTACCTCTTTAAACCATCTCTTCACTTTGCGGTGCCATGCATTTTGTTTGCGCTTACGGGCATCCACATTAAAATCCCGGTTCAGCACTATCGCATCTGCATTCTTTTCAGGTAATATAAATACCGGGTGGGTTATTTCGCCAAGCTCTTCCACCGGCATATCGGCATACACGCTATCACTCTGTATAGTGTGAGTCGCATCCTCGCGGAAACCTATATTGGAGATGAGGTTAACATTAGGGATAATAGTAAGCCCATTGTTAAAGAAATTAACAAAGTCCAGCTGATAGCCCCACGAATTGATCTGATTTTGTTTGTAACGGGTGAAAATGTCAAACCAGCTTTCTACAAGCATTGGTTCTGTAAAGATATTAACCAGTTTTTCCCTTACTTCGCTTTCATTAAACCTCGGCAGGTCCTGGTATTCATCCCATACCCTTCTCCAACTGGCCCATCCCCAAACATGGGTCATGTTTGAAAAATAATAAGACGCATTGCCCCATTTGCGGCCGTCCTGTAAATTGCAACCTGTTATGTGCCTTATACGCGAATCGTTACGGTATCTCTCCAGTACTACGTCGCAAAAGCGGAAGAAACTATTTGCGGGTAAACAATCGTCTTCCAATATAATACCCTCTTCTTCCTGGCTAAAAAACCAGGTAACTGCCGATGACATACCATTGCGGCACCCTGCATTATTTTCTTTAAAAAGCGTTTTAACTTCGCACTCCCAATCAATAAGGTTAATTATATTTCTCGCCTCTTTGCATAGGCGCACGTCTTCCGGTTTACCGGGGCGGGGACCATCGGCAGCAATATAAAGGCGCGGCGGCTTTGCAAGTTTTATTTGCTCAAAAACTTTTAAGGTAACATCCGGCCTGTTAAATATGGTAAATAAAACGGGCGATTTTGTTTGGTAGATCGTTGGGCTAAGTTGTGACATTCTAAACGGAATTAATTAATGTACTTCATAGCGGCGATTCAAAAGTGATAAAAACTTATCAAACTATAGGTAACAATACTGATGCACGGCTGTGATAACTATATAATACATGCATTTGTAAGGAATGTTTTACATAAATAAGGAATTTAGAATAATAATAACAAGTATCTGTTATGGGTATAAAAAACAAAAGGGGCGCCTTCTCGACAGCCTTTTGTTCTTATTCAGCATTAAAGGTTTGCATGTTAATCAGCTTCTTATACAACCCAGGTGCAGTGGCAAGCTCCTGGTGGGTTCCTTCCTGTACCACCCGGCCCTTATCGAGCACGATAATCTTGTCGGCATTTTGGATGGTGCTTAACCGGTGAGCGATGATAAGCGAAGTACGATTCTTCATTAGGTTATTCAAAGCATCCTGCACCAGTTTTTCAGATTCGGTATCCAATGCGGAGGTCGCCTCATCCAACAGCATTATCGGCGGATTATTCAATACCGCACGCGCAATGCAGATACGCTGACGCTGGCCACCTGAAAGCTTGGTTCCGCGGTCGCCGATATTAGTTTCGTAGCCTTTTTCTGTTTCAATAATAAAATTATGGGCGTTGGCAATTTTTGCCGCTGCAATCACCTGCTCCATCGTGGCGTCGGTTTTGCCGAAGGCGATATTATTGAAAATGGTATCATTAAATAATATCGACTCCTGGTTCACGGTTCCCAATAATGAACGCAGTGATTCCATAGTTACGGTTTGGATATCTACCCCGTCAAACAATACCTGGCCCGATTTAGGTTCAATAAAGCGGGGTATCAAATCAATCAGTGTTGATTTGCCACCGCCTGACGGACCAACCAAAGCGACGGTTTGGCCTTTAGGAATGGTAAAGTTGATATCAGACAATACCTGTTTCTCGCCATAAGCAAAACTCACATTCTTTAATTCAATGCCCTGTTCAAAATCTTTAATCGGTTTGGCATTAGGTGCATTAACTATGGTTGGCTTTTCGTCTATCAGTTCCAGCACACGTTCACCAGCTGCTATACCTGCGTGTATATTGCTGAAGGAATCGGATATGGATTTTGCCGGACGCATCAGCTGCGAGAAAATACCTATAAACGTAATAAACTGTGCGCCTGTGAGTGCTGAGTTATGATGCAAAATAGCATATCCTCCGTATAAAATTATGCAGGATATCATGGTAACAGACAGTGTTTCGGAAACTGGCGACGCCGCCTGCTGGCGCTTAGCCATAGAGCGAAGTATTTTGGTATATCGCTTATTTTCGTTATCAAACCGCTTTTTAATAAAATCGGTGGCATTAAATGCCTTTACGATCTTTATGCCCGAAAGCGCTTCGTCCAGGTAACTGATCATCATACCGTTAGTCTGCTGTGCAGCTATAGCCTGCGATTTTAAGCGCTTAACTATACGGGATATAATAAGCCCGGCTATTGGCACCACCAATAACGCCCACAACGTAAGTTGCACAGAAATAAGGAACAGTGTTACCAAAAATGCGATGAGCTGTACCGGATCTTTAACTATTACCTGCAACGTTGAGGTAACCGAAAACTGAACCACCTGTACATCCGACGAAACTTTGGAAATGATATTTCCTTTACGCTCATTGCTAAAATAGCTTAACTGCAGATCCATCACATTATTAAAAACCGTACGGCGTAAGTTTAATAAGGTATGTACACGCAAATTTTCCATAATGCGCTGTGACATATACCGGAAAAAGTTGCCCAGGAATATGGTAACTATAATAACCGAACATACATATTCAAGCGCTACCCACTTACCATCGGGATAATGATTGATGAAATAATTCATGTAATAATTGAACCATCCGGTAACGTCAAACATTTTTGGATGTAACGTAGCAGCTGCAGCATGTACAACTGGCTTGCAGGTGTTATTGGTTACAAAGAGCAGGTTAAGCAGTGGTATTAACAATGGGAATACCAGTGTGCTGAAAACCACATATAAAAGGGTACAGATGATATAAGGAATAGCAAACTTTTCAATTGGCTTGGCAAAGGAAAGCAGCCGGAAGTATGTCTTCATCAATAATTAAAATAAAAGTGCAAAGCTAATAGTAATTACGTAATTACGGTATCATAAATTATTGGTATGATAAAGCATTGTTCACACATCCTGATAACCGCAGAGAACACAGAAGCATACGGAGCCTAATAACGAAACCTCTCTGTGAACTCAGCGAATTCTCTGTGCCCTCTGTGATTAAATATGAAGTCTGACTTTAATAGACCATCGGCTCCACAGCTTTCCAAACCTGCTCCACCCCAATAGTGCTGATGCATGGGTATGGCGCATTTGCCGGGGTTTGGTAAATGCAGTTCCAGTTGCAGTTAAAGCATTCCATTTTTTCGTAAACACAAACCGGGCGGAAAGCTGTATGCGCCGGGTATGGCGCGAACCGCCCGAAATGCCCACCGCCTAAAATGCAAACGGAAGGTGTTTGGGTTGCTGCTGCGATGTGTATAGCGCTGGTTTCATTACTGATAAGCACGTTTGCAGCACCGATCATTTCTATCAGTTCCGGAAGCGAGGTTTTGCCGGTAAGGTCGGTAATAGCTGTTCCGGGAAGATGGGTAACGAGGTATTGGGCGATATCGCTTTCGGCCTTACTGCCTGCAATGTATATTGGCTGACCTGTCTTCGCGATAATGCGCTCCAACAGATCGAAGAACTTTTCCTTTTCCCATCCCCGCTTAACCGTCCCTGCGCCGGGGAATATAACGATGCCATTTCTTTCCGTTTGTTTGGTGGCGATATATGGCCCGTTTATATTCAGCTTTTCATCCAGTACCTGCTCAAAAAAATACCGGTTACGATCGAACTCGAAATAGATCTCCGCAGGTAATTGCAATAGGCGGCTATAAAACCTATCGGTTTTCCGTTTAAATTTTGCCTGTATCCCTTCGGTATCACTCTCGTAACCGATAATTTGTTTTGCACCTGTAAGTTTAGCAAGTCCGTCAGTGATCAGCAGCCGGGTCGAGGCGGGTTGTAATACTGCTTCATAATTACGTCTGAATAACTTCCAACCTAATTTTAAGGTCTGCCAGGGCGATTCATACAGCTCATACTGCCGGGTAAAATAAACCTTCGATACAAAGGAGGCATCATAAGTTGTCACCACATCTTTACACAGTGGGTTAGCCAGCAACTCTATTTCATACTCGCTGTATTTTGCCGAATGCCTGGTAAGTTCAATAAAATTGCGGAAGAGGATAAAATCGCCAATCGCATCAGTTTTAATAATGAGCAGGCGTTTTTTAGCCGGGCGCAGTTTGGCCAGGAGCCTGAATATAGCCGATACCCTGAAGATCACCAACCGCGTAAGCCTGAATAAATTCCTGTTTTTGATCTCCATTGCGGCAAATCTAATCAATCAGTGTTTATATCGCTTTTATATTTCTCGGGGTTTAGCTTTTCTTTCAGCTTGCGCACAACATAACGCACCCATACCGCAGGCCCGTAATGTTTCAGCACCAAACCGGGCTGATCCGCCTTGAATACTTTATCGATCTTTGTGGATGATATCCCCGTTTCGTTAAAGCGGGCGATGGTCAGATCGATAAACTCAAAGTGAAAATCCTTGTCGCTCCAGCATTGCATATTCAGCAGATGGTCGGCAGTTATGGGATACCTGGTATTGTACCTGTACTTTTTGAAAACCGCAGCGGGGTAAACGATCGCCTGGTGGCAAATGGTATCCCTTGCGTGGCGGTAGGCATCCAGCGGCCCCGGTGTTGGTTTCTCCCTGATGATCACCCGGCCATAATAAATAGCAGAAGCATCTTTCATTTGAAAAAGCAGGGCCGAGAAATCATCAAACAACTCGTCATCGGCTCCGATAAAATAAACGCGGTCGGCGGTTATATGCTCAAGTGCCTTGTTCATTGCATCGTAGATGCCTTTGTCCGGTTCACTTTTCCAGAAGGCGATCTTAGCGTCGTTCGCCTTTAAAATATCAACTGTACCGTCGGTACTGGCGCCGTCTATTACAATTATCTCTAAAAACGGGTACTTTTGCCTGTAAATACTATCCAGGCAACGTTGCAAGGTGGCCGAAGCATTAAAAGTGACTATTATTACAGAAACTTTTGGCAAATGTGCGTTACCGGTGATTGTAGCAGTACCCATTAATTAACGATGAGCGGCAAAGATAACAATATACCTATTAAGGATGGAGCTCCCAACCAGGCGCGTGTATCCGTTATTATCGTTACCTATAATGCTGCCCAGCATCTGCAAAAATGCCTCGGCAGTATTTATGCGCAAAACTATCCGGGCATTGATATTATAGTTATCGACGGCGCCAGTACTGATGGTACCATAGAATTGCTGCAAAAAAATGCGGCACGACTTTATTACTGGACGAGTGAAAAAGACGCGGGCATTTACGATGCCATGAACAAAGCACTGAAGTACATTAACGGACAATGGGTGTATTTTTTAGGTGCAGATGACGAGTTACTGCCCGGATTTTCTGATATGATGTTTGAGTTGGATGACCCGACGGCAATATATTATTCAAATGTATTGGTGAAAGGGCATAAACGCTCCGGACAAGTATCTGGCTACTATATGGCCAAGGGTGGCATTTATCACCAGGCCATTATTTATCCTAAAAGCGTATTTATTAAATATGTATATAATAACCGTTACAGAATAGCCGCCGACTATGTCCTGAACATGCACTTATATAAAGACAAGCATTATCATTTCACCTATCTCGAGCATACCATCTGTAAGTATAATCCCGAGGGCATTTCCGGCAGGCAGCAAGACATTGCTTTTGAAAATGATAAAACCCGGCTGATAATCGCAAACTTTGGTTGGAAGATAGGGCTGCGTTATTTATTCAGACGGCTGAAAGCAAAGGCGAAAAGATAGATCTAATCCGCCTTCAAACATTCCTCGTACAAAGCCAGGTATTGCTTCGCCGTTTCATCCCAACTGAATTTCAGGGCATGGGCCTTTACTTTTTCTGCCCGGTTTTCGGCTTTAAAGCGTTCCATCCCTTCGGCAAAAACCTGCTGCATGGCTTCAGGTTCAAAGTTTTTGAAATAGAACGCCGCATCGCCGCCTATCTCTGGCAATGATGTTAGGGTTGACAAGAAAACCGGCTTACCAAAGTGCATAGCCTCTATTACCGGCAAGCCAAAACCTTCGGCTAATGACGGGAAGGTAAACGCCGCACAATTTTTATAATACCAGGCTTTATCATTTTCGTTGATTGGGCCGGTAATTTTCACCCTGTCGGCAACGCCAAACCTGGTGGCTTCTTCCATTATCATGTCTTTATATGGCGTTTCCACACCGGATATTACCAGTTCGTAATCGTTATTCTGCAACAGCGCGGGCAATACATGAAAATTCTTTTTGGGCGCGATATACCCAATAGCAAACAGAAACGGCCGCTGTGGTAAATACACCGGTTCATGCCCATCATTAACCGTTAATGCATCAGCACCATTATATATTACACATACACGGTCTTTTACTTCCGGAAAATGTTTAACAATGTCATTAGCTACAAATTGTGATATAGCCACCACCCTGTCACACTCCAACACATTAACACGTACACGATGCACGTCGCGTTGTACCTTCCATTCAGGTTTGCGGCCTTCGTGCACTACATTAAGATCATGCACGGTAATGATCTTTTTGCCGCCACGCACCTTTTTGGGCTTTAGACGACAAAACTGATCAGTAAAATGCGTAAGCGCAAAACGGCCCGGTTCGGGGAAAAACACCTTGTGCAGTTTAGAGAGGAATACCAGGTTTACCTTCTTGTTAAACATATAGGTAGACCGTGTATGCACATAATAGTAAAGATCAAAGCGGCCTTTATTAAGCTTTATGATCGCGTCGCCCAGGCTTTTTCCAAAGGAAAAGAAACCGGAGTTTGGATACTTCATCGAATCGAAGGTGATCAGTACGGATGGTTTTGCCACTTATTTCTGTTTACTTTTTTGCTTACGCGATACGGATTATTTAACGGCTGTAAATATTGGCTTTTTTATTCAAAGATGTAATTTCCGCACCCGAATATTCCTATCTTGTTATAATTTCATTTGCTTTGCATGCTTATTAAAACGCCGTGGCAGCTATAAACAATATATTATCAAACCTTTCGTGCAATAATTTAAAAACAGTAGCCCGTGCCTTAACCATTGTGGAGAACGACTTGCAAGGCGCAGCAGACCTGCTCAAAAACCTGCAATTCAATAAAGAAGTGCCTATTATTGGTATAACCGGGCCGCCGGGAGCAGGCAAAAGCACATTGGTAAATGCCATTATAAATAAACTGACAAACGAAGGAAAAAAAATAGCCGTACTGGCCATCGACCCTACTTCGCCCTTCAATTTTGGCTCTTTACTTGGCGACAGGATCAGGATGACCGCACATTTTAATAATCCGGACGTTTTTATCCGTTCGCTCGCTACACGCGGATCGTTAGGTGGTCTGTCGGCAAAGACAATTGAAATGGCAGACGTGTTACGTGCGGCAGGCTTTGATTATGTTTTTGTGGAAACGGTTGGCGTGGGACAATCGGAGATTGAAATTGCCGGGCTGGCTGATCTGACGCTGGTAGTGTTGGTACCTGAAAGCGGCGACGAGATACAGAACATCAAATCTGGACTGATGGAAATTGCAGATGCCTTTATTATTAATAAGGCCGACCGCGATGGTGCCGATTTTTTTGTGAATAACCTGAAAAAGCTTGCCGGCGAAAAACACGAGGGTATAACAGTGATCAAAACGGTGGCATCGCAGGACGTGGGGATTGATGATGTGGTAAAACTGATAAAAGAACCGGGTGGTCAAAAAAGTGAACGGAGAAACTTGTTATTGACCGAAAAAGCATACAATCTAATCCGCCAAAAGCGCATGGCCGATGTCGACAAGCGTAAATTGCACAAACAAATTGCTGAATTATCCGGTAAAAAGGAATTCAACCTGTATAGTTTCGTAGACAAATGGTGATTGGATAGTGAATGGTTTATTGGGTTTATTGGATTGATTAAGTGAGTAGTTATAGCTTCAAAAAAATTACAAACCACTCACCTAATCAACTTAATCAACCATTCACCAACCTTAGCTATTCATGATCGATTCTATTTCCTCAGCTTCAACCGGGATGTCAGCCATCAGATCGATGTTACCGTCTTTGGTTATCAGGATATTGTTTTCCAGCCTGATGCCCAGGCCTTCTTCCTGTATATAGATCCCTGGTTCGCAGGTTAATATATTGCCTGCTTCGAACGGTTTGTAACGGCTGGCAAAATCATGCACATCCAAACCTAAGTGATGCGAAGTGCCGTGCATAAAATACTTTTTATATAATGGCATTTTAGGATCCTGCTTTTCTACATCGTGTTTATCCAATAATCCCAGCCCGATCAGCTCACCGGTCATGATCTTGCCAACCTCATCATGATAATCATTCCATACTGTACCGGCAACAATCATTTTGGTAGCAGCACGCATTACACGTAAAACAGCATCATACACATCGCGCTGGCGTTTGGTAAAGCGGCCACTTACAGGTATGGAGCGGGTCATGTCTGCATTATAGTTTGCATACTCAGCACCAAAGTCGAGCAATATTACCTCCCCATCCTTACATATCTGGTTATTATCAATATAATGCAGCACATTGGCATTTTTGCCCGATCCGATTATCGGGTTATAAGCATGGCCGGTTGCGCGCTGACGTATAAATTCATGAATAATTTCGGCTTCAATTTCATATTCACCAACGCCGGGTTTAACAAATTTAAGCACACGTATAAAAGCGTCGCGGGTGATGCCGCAGGCCTTTTGGGTAAGCTCTATCTCGATCTCAGACTTTACCGGTCGAAGGTCGCGCAGGATAGGTGCGGAACGTTCATAATGATGGAGCGGGTATTTCACGCGCATTTCATCCAGCATACGCAGGTCGCGATATGGCACGGAAAAACTGAAACGATCATTTTCGTTTGTGTTAAAATAGATATGATCAGCATAATTGACTATACTGTGGAATATCGCGTCGAAATCAGAAAGCCAATAAATGTTTTCAATACCCGATGCAGCCCTGGCTTCTTCCTTAGTATACTTGTGTCCTTCCCAAATGGCAATATGTTCACTGGTTTGTCTTAAAAAGAGTACTTCTCTGTATTGCGAATTAGGACACTCCGGGTATAATACAAGAATACTTTGCTCCTGATCGATACCTGTTAAATAGAAAAAATCAGCATTTTGCTTAAAAATAAATGATTGATCGCCGCTTCTCGGAAATTCGTCATTCGAATAAAACACAGCAATAGAATTGGATTTTATTCTTGAAACGAAATTTTTTCTATTATTTATAAACAAGCCTTCACTCACAGTTAGATATTTCATTTTTTATACAATTAAAAGTTTCAACTAAACTTTTTTTTAGTTCATTTGTGTTAGTAATACAATTTTTGGAACAAATTTTGGTATTCGTTTCAAACTTAATTACTAATTTTGAAAAAAATCACAATTAAAATTGTTTAATCTTAAAACTATGAATTATTCTACATTAAAGAAAACAGTCGCATTATCTGCTGTTTGTTTGATGGCTTTCGGCGCTGCACAAGCCCAAACCGCAGACACAACCAAGACAATGTCATCTGATGTGGCCTCTGCTAAGGTATTTGGCGGACTGTCACAGTACAATCACTGGAGTGTTGGTGTTAACGTTGGTGTAACTAATGACGTTATCAACTTCACTAACAACGCAACCAGCCACTTCAAACCACAATTAGGTTATGGCGTTTCTTTGCGCGACCAATTGTCACACTTCTTCAGCTTAGCATTAGACTACAATGGTGGTAAAGTTGAAGGTGACAACGTTAACAACGGCGTATCAGGACAAAAATATGGCGGTCAAGACTTCCAAACTTCATTTAACATGGTAACCTTAAATGGTATCATTGATTTCGGTAGCGTAAGCTTCCTGCACCGTCAGAACAGTGTTGATTTTTACGGTTCAGCAGGTGTTGGTCTTACCTGGTACAATCCAAAATGGGATAACCCAGGTCAACCGGCAAATGGTTATGCAAACTCTTACGGCCATACTGTAGGTGCTGCTGTTGCTCCTATCGGCGTAGGTGTTAAATTCAAACTGTCTGACGCTTTGGCTTTGAACGTTGGTTACAATGTTAACCTGGTTCAGGCTTATAACTTCCAGGGCTACCACACTTACCCAGTATTTGACCGTTACTCTTACAGCTATGCTGGCTTAGAATATACTTTCGGCCCAAGCTCAAAGAAAAACATCGATTGGGTAAACCCAATTGCTATGATGTATGACGAGCTGTATGACGCAGCTTTACGTCAGGAAGTTAAAGCTTTAGAAGGCCGTGTTGGCAATGTTGAAAACGCAGTTGCTGACCTGAAGAAAGATGCTGACGGTGACGGTGTTTCTGATCAGTTCGACAAATGCCCAGGTACTCCTGCAGGTACTCCAGTTGACGGTTCTGGTTGCCCACTTCCAAAAATTGACACTGCTGCATTCTGCAAATACTGCCAGGGTAAAGATACTCTTAACACTGGTAACGTACAGTTCGATTTCGATAGCTATGTGTTAAGGACTTCTTCTTACCCACTGCTTGACAAAAAATCTGCTGAATTGAAATCTTCAGGCGAAACTTGCACACTTGCTGGTTACGCTTCATCTGAAGGTACTTTAGCTCACAACATCCAGTTATCAAAAGACCGCGCTAACGCAGTTAAAAATTACCTGATCAACTCTGGTGTTGAAGCTAAAAAAGTAAAAGCTAAAGGTTACGGTATCGCTAACCCAGTAGCTCCAAACTCAACTGAGGCTGGTCGTGAATTGAACCGCCGCGTTGAATTCCACGTGAAGTAATAATATAGCTCACGAAAATATTAAGGGCCTTCCGGTAACGGGAGGCCTTTTTTTGTTTATAACACTTAGCTCTATTACAGATGCGCGAGGGTAAGAATATCCAACACCGGATTTTGAATGCCGAATATCGGAAATTTTGAAGGTTCGATATTTGATATTCAGCATTAACATCTTTCTGCTTTTACCTTTCACCTTTTTCCCCATATATTTGTATATGTATTTTTTCAGAAAGAAGGACCCTAACCGGCCAACCAGTTTCAACCTGAAGGTGATGCATGCCATTAATGCCATCGCTATCATTATGTTTATATTGGGCATTATCTGGACCATATTAAAATTCTACGTACTAAAAAAATAAATGAAAACAGTTATCAATACCGCCGGTGCACCGGCCCCTATCGGCCCTTACAGCCAGGCTATCGAAGCTAATGGTTTAATATTTGTTTCCGGTCAGGTTGCTATCGAGCCATCAACAGGCGAACTTGTTTTGGACGATATTAAAACAGAGACCACCAAAGTAATGGAAAACATCAAAGCCATACTGACCGAAGCAGGTATTGATTTCAGCCATATTGTTAAAACCACTATCTTTTTAAAGGATATGGCCAGTTTTACTCAGGTAAATGAAGTATACGGCTCTTATTTCGCCGAAAAATTTCCGGCAAGGGAAACAGTGGCGGTAGCCGGTTTGCCAAAGAATGTAAACGTTGAAATATCGGTAACTGCGGTGCGCGGTTAAACATAAAACCCTTATTTATATTTGAACCCATTTCAAACACCAATCGAGTATCTAAAAGGCGTAGGCCTTTCACGTGCGGATGTTTTGAAAAAGGAGTTGCAGATCTTCACCTTCGAAGATCTGCTGCGGCATTTCCCGTACAAGTATATCGATCGCACCAAATTCTATAAGATTCGCGAGATACAGCCAGATATGCCGTATGTGCAGGTGATAGCGCGCCTTACGCATAAAGAGATATTGGGCGAAAAACACACGAAACGCATTGTTTTCCAGGCACAGGATGATACCGGCGTAATGGAACTGGTATGGTTTCAGGGCATACGCTGGGTTGAAAAGGCATTTGTTCCTGGTAAGGCTTACATTATTTTTGGTAAACCTGGTCTCTTTAACGGGAAAGCGCAGATGGCCCATCCCGAAATGGAGCTGTACTCACCGGAAACGTTACAAAGAAAGGGTAATGCTACCTTACAACCCGCCTACAATTCAACCGAAAAGCTGAAGCAGTTCGGCCTTGATAGCAAAGGACTACAAAAACTCACGGCTACGCTGCTTGAACTACATGCTAAAGATATACAGGAAAACCTGCCCTTGTATATTATCAACCGTTTCAAGCTGATGGCGCGGGTAAATGCCTACCGGAATATCCATTTCCCCGAAGATGCCGCCATTCTTAACGAAGCGCAGCATAGGCTAAAGTTTGAAGAGTTGTTTCTGTTGCAACTAAAACTACTTAAAACCAAAGTTCATCGCACCAATAAATTTAAAGGAAATATCTTTGGTAGTATCGGGCATTATTTTAACGCGTTCTATCACCATAAACTACCGTTTGAGCTTACCAATGCTCAAAAGCGAGTACTAAAAGAGATCAGGCTGGATACCCAGCGTGGCGTACAAATGAATCGCCTGCTACAGGGCGATGTAGGCAGCGGGAAAACCGTTGTGGCATTAATGACCATGCTCATCGCTATTGACAATGGCTTCCAGGCCTGCATGATGGCGCCTACCGAGATATTGGCCAACCAGCATTATCAAACTATAAAAGCGCTTGTTGGTGACGATTTTATTGAGGTAGCGCTGCTAACCGGTTCAACCAAACAGAAAGAACGCTATATCCTGCACGAACGCCTGGAAAGCGGTGAACTAAAAATACTTATCGGCACCCATGCGCTGATAGAGGACAAAGTGCAATATAAAAATCTGGGCTTTGTGGTGATAGACGAACAGCACCGCTTTGGTGTTGAACAGCGCTCCAAACTATGGCGCAAGAATACCATCCCGCCGCATGTGCTGGTAATGACGGCTACTCCCATCCCCCGTACGTTAGCCATGACGCTTTACGGCGATCTTGACGTATCTGTAATTGATGAATTACCGGCAGGCCGTAAGCCCATAGAAACGCATCACCTGTATGAGAGCCAGCGGCTGCGGATGTTCGGGTTTATGAAACAGGAAATTGCCAAAGGACGACAGATCTACGTGGTATATCCGCTGATACAGGAAAGCGAAAAACTCGACCTCAAAAACCTAATGGACGGGATAGAAGTGATGTCGCGCGAATTTCCATTGCCCGATTATCGCATTAGCATCGTACATGGCAAACTGAAATCGAAAGAAAAAGAAGCCGAAATGCAGCGCTTTGTAAAGGGCGAAACGCATATTATGGTAGCCACAACGGTTATTGAAGTTGGAGTGAATGTGCCAAATGCCTCCGTGATGATCATTGAAAATGCCGAGCGTTTCGGGTTATCGCAATTACACCAGTTACGTGGCAGGGTCGGTCGTGGGGCCGAACAATCATTTTGTATACTGATGAGCGGCAACAAGCTGAGCAGCGACGGCCGCATCCGTTTAAACACTATGGTAAAAACCAATAATGGTTTTGAAATAGCAGAAACAGACCCGCAGCTGCGCGGTCCCGGCGATCTGGAAGGCACCCAGCAAAGCGGTGTGCTCGACCTTAAAGTAGCTAATCTGGTTACCGATCAGGAACTGCTGATCATGGTACGCCATTGCGTTGAAGAAATATTTGAAAAAGATGCGCAGCTTGCATTACCTGAGCATCAGATCCTGCATCACGCAATACAGAAAAAAGAACTTGGACTGAGCTGGGATAAAATATCGTAGAACCTGCCCGCGCAAATAAATTTACGAAGTTTTAAAACTTCGTAAGTTTTGATACAGGTTCAGGCCTGATATAACCACCATATTACAATAAATGCAATGTCTGGCGGAGTTTTTTATTTAGCTTTGCAATAATTCAACTTAATACTGTGTCAGAAGAAGGTCATAGTCAAATACAGAAAAAAGATTCGTTTGCTGCTTTGCGCTTTAAGCAATTCCGTTCATACCTCGGGATGCGCTTTTTCTTCACTTTTGCTTATCAGATGCAAACCACCGTATTGGGTTTTTATATTTATACCATTACGCACAGCAAAATTGCCATCGCATTTATCGGCTTAAGTGAAGCTATACCGGCGGTTGGCATAGCGCTTTACGGCGGCTACATTGCCGACAAGTATGAAAAACGCAAAATGCTGCTGCTTATTTACTTCGGCGTATTGCTTTCATCACTCGTTATTTTCCTGGTAACACTGAAAAGCATGGCAGGATATATCCACATAAGCTGGATATTGCCTGTAATGTACGCTATGATATTTTGCAATGGCGTGGCCCGCGCTTTTTACGGACCAGCAACATTTACAGTATATGCGCACAGCATACCGCGTGAGGTTTACCCCAATGCCAGCACCTGGAGCAGCACCAGTTGGCAGATCGCATCCATCTTAGGTCCAATGACGGCAGGTTTCACCTATGCCTTTGCCGATAAGATCATTCCGGGGGTAACGGGCATGTCGGCAACCTTCAGCATTATCATTGCTTTCATAATCGTTTCGCTGGTAATCGTTTATCGTCTGCCAAAGTTCCCTGCTGTTTTTGTTCCTAAAGAAAGTATAAAGAAAAGTCTTGCAGCAGGGCTGCATTTTGTATTTAATAACAAAATGATGCTCTACGCCATGAGCCTCGACCTGTTTTCGGTATTTTTCGGCGGCGTAGTCGCATTACTACCTGTATTCGCGTTGGATATATTAAAGGTAGGCTCTGAAGGGCTGGGATTAATGCGTATGGCTTCATCTCTTGGTGCGGCAATCACCATGATTATTATGATGCGCTTCTCCCCTATGGGCAAACCATGGCGAAACCTGCTTATTGCTGTAAGCGGATTTGGCTGCTGTATTATCGCCTTTGGCTTATCGAAAAGCTTTTATCTTTCACTGCTATTCCTTTTCGGGCAAGGCGCGTTTGACAGTATCAGCGTAATCATCAGGAGCACCATCATGCAATTGCTCACCCCGGACGAAATGCGCGGCAGGGTGTCGGCCGTAAACTCCATGTTTATCGGCTCATCCAACGAGATAGGTGATTTTGAATCGGGTATCGCGGCAAAATTATTAAATACGGTACCGGCGGTTCTTTTCGGCGGCACCATGACGCTGCTCATCGTAACGTTCACCTACTTTAAAACAAAAAGTCTGCTACCGTTATCATTACATGATATCCACGTAGCAGACGAGAAGAAGGAACTGGAAACAGAATAACCCGGGTTATATTGCTTCCACAATATCTTTTTCACCAATTTGCTGGCGCCACATTGCGTAGTACAGGCCTTTTTGCGCCAACAAGTCGGTATGCTTGCCCGATTCAACGATATGGCCTTTTTCCAATACAAATATCCTGTCGGCATGCATAATGGTCGACAAACGGTGCGCGATGAGGATAGTGATATGATCGCCAAAAACAGACACATCCTTTATCGTTTCGGTAATCTCTTCCTCGGTAAGTGAATCAAGGGATGATGTGGCTTCATCAAATACCAAAATATCAGGCCTGCGTAACAATGCGCGGGCGATAGATAAACGCTGCTTTTCACCACCTGAAACCTTAACCCCGCCTTCGCCAATAACCGTATCTAAACCCTGCGGTGCACGTGCCAGCAATGTTTGGCAAGCCGCACGCTGCAATACATCCATACACTCTTCATCCGTTGCCTCTGGACGGACGAACAACAGGTTTTCCCTTATCGAACCTGAGAATAGTTGCGTATCCTGCGTAACGAAACCTATCTTTTCGCGTAATTGATCGAGGTCTATCTCTTTGCTCAATATCCCGTTATATAAGATGTCGCCCTCAAGCGGCTGGTACAAACCCACCAACAACTTTACTAACGTAGTTTTACCCGAGCCTGACGGGCCTACAAATGCGATAGTATCGCCGGCGCCCGTTTCAAAACTGATATGGTTAAGGGCGTTACGATTGGCCGTTAAATGCTTAAAGGTTACGTTATCAAAAGTTAGTCTGTTTATTTTTTCAACCAGCACGGGTTTTTCAGGTTTCAGATCGACCGGTGTACTTAGTATTGACTCAAAGTTTCCTAATGACACCTCGGCATCGCGCCAATTTTGTATCACCGTACCCAATTCCTGCAACGGGTTAAATAAGAAGAACGAATAAAACAAGAACATGAAATAGCTGCCCGCCGTTAGCGTATCCTTAAATATCAGCATCAGCAGGATAACGATCATGGTACTGCGCACCAGGTTAACTACCGTACCCTGTACAAAGCTCATACTACGGACGTATTTTACCTTTTTTAGCTCCAGGTCTAATATCTTATAGGTTGTTTTGTTCAGCCTCTCTATTTCCTGCTTAACCAGGCCAAGACTTTTTATCAGTTCGATATTCCGTAATGATTCTGTAGTGGAACCGGCCAGGGATGTGGTTTGGGAAAGTATTTTTTTCTGTATGGTCTTTATTCTGCGACTTAAAGCCGTACTGATAAACGCGATAATAGGTATGGCGGAAAAATAAACCAGCGTCACCTTATAGCTTACGGTGAGCGACAGTACGATAACCATTATCATACCCACTATGGATACAAATAAAATACCGATGAAAGAGGTAATAAAAGTTTGGCAATCCAAACGCACTTTTTGAAGGATGCCTAAGGTTTCGCCACTGCGTTGGTCTTCAAATACCTGGTAAGGCACCTCAAGCGAGTGTTTTAAGCCATCGGCATACATCTCCGCACCTACTTTCTGGGTAATGATGTTAGTATAATAATCCTGGAAATTTTTAGCTATACGCGATACCATAGCTGCTCCGATAGCAAGTCCAACCCATACTAATGACCCATGCAGGCGGTAATCGAACGTATAAAACTTATGATCAACAGGTACCATGTATTTATCGACAATATTTTTGGTGATAAGCGGATCGAGCAGTGAAAACCCGATATTGAACGCCGCGAGAATCAGCGCCAGCACCACAACCCACCGATGCTTTTTTAAATAGGATAGCAATATTTTCATGTAATTTTCTGTCGTTTTTTAACAAAAATAAAAAAGGGAATGACGCAAAACGTTCATTCCCTTTAATTTGACATTCGGTTGTTAATTACACCGTCATGATATCTTTTTCCTTCGCTTCAGCGTGCTGATCTACTTTTACGATGTAAGCGTCGGTTAATTTCTGTATTTCAGCTTCGCCTGTTTTCATTTCATCCTCAGATACACCTTCTGATTTCAGCTTCCTGATCTTGTCGTTTGCATCTTTACGTATGTTACGGATCGCTACCTTACCGTTTTCTGCTTCCGATTTTGCTTTCTTCACCAAATCTCGGCGACGCTCTTCGGTAAGCGGCGGCACATTCAGTCGGATAATAACGCCATCATTTTGTGGGTTCAAACCTAAGTTTGATTCCTTTATTGCTTTTTCTATCGGACCAAGCAACGATTTTTCCCATGGTTGTACAACAATGGTACGTGCATCGGGAGTATTAACGCTACCAACCTGGCTAAGCGGAGTTGGTGTGCCATAATATTCAACTACTATATCATCCAGCATAGCAGGATTAGCCTTACCGGCACGTATCTTTTGCAATTCGCCTTCACAGTGACTGATGGCTTTATCCATCAAAGCTTTTGCATCGCTTACCTGTTTTTTAACGAGTTCACTCATGGGTTTAATAAAATTTTTGCCAAAAATAGTAAAAAGTATGATTTATGGATTAATTAAAAAATCCGCATTGCCATTGGCTTAACAAATATTAACAAAAATGGTTGGTATAACTAAAAAGGATGTCAGTCTGTATTCTATTAAAAGCTAATTTACTTCACCAGCGTACCAATATGATCGCCATTGGCAATCTTCATAAAGTTGCCAGGCTTGTTCATGTCAAATACAATTATAGGTAGTTTGTTTTCCTGGCACAGGGTAATGGCGGTCATGTCCATTACATTAAGGCCTTTGTCGTAAACCTCCTGGTAAGAAATTTCGTCGTAGCGTTTTGCCGAAGGATCCTTTTCAGGATCGGCTGTGTAGATACCATCAACGCGGGTGCCTTTCAGTACAACATCGGCTTTCATTTCGATGGCACGGAGTGAGGCGGCCGTATCGGTTGTGAAATACGGATTACCGGTACCGGCGCCAAAGATCACTATTTTGCCGCCTTCAAGCTGTGTTATGGCCCGGCGGCGGATATAAGGTTCGCATATCTGCTCCATTTTGATAGCTGACTGCAAACGAGTTTCCACACCGATGGTTTCCAGTGCATTTTGCAGTGCCATGCAATTGATTACGGTGGCCAGCATACCCATATAGTCAGCCTGGGCGCGGTCCATGCCCGATTTTTCGGCGCTTAACCCACGGAATATATTACCTCCGCCAACTACCAGCGCTATCTGTATGCCTTTGTCGTGTACACTTTTGATATCTTTTGCGTATTGCAATACCTGGTCGTTATCAATTCCGTATTGCCTGCCGCCCATCAGCGACTCTCCGCTTAGCTTAAGGAGGATTCTCTTATAGTTCATGAGGTAAGTTTGCCAAAAATATGGAAATATAATTATTGTTAAAATTTTATGCAGACTTTGTTAAGTAATTCCCCTTAAACAAAGTCGCCAGCACTTCAAAGCTGTCGTTAAATACCACCATATCCGCATCAAAGTCAGGGGCAATTCTCCCTTTATTAAGTGATGCCAATTGCGCGGGGTACAACGATGCCATATTGATCGCTTCCGCCAGCTCAATCCCGCAAAACTCAACACAGTTCTGCACCGCTTTAAGCATGGTGAGGCACGAGCCGGATAATGTCCCATCAGGCATCACATACCGGTCGCCCTTAAACTGATGCTGGTAAGTGCCCTCGGTGGCCGACGTTACTGCATCGGTTATCAGGAATAACCGGTCACCCAATTCGCGCTTGGCGAGGCGGATCATCGCAAAATCAACGTGTACGCCATCCGCTACAATGCTGGTATAAGGCCGTTCTTCAAAAATAGCCGGAATATAGCCCGGCTCGCGATGATGCATGGATGGCATTGCATTATAAAGGTGCGTTACCGCTTTCACCGGGTTATTCAGAAATGATTTACCCTGCTGATAGGTTGCGTTGCTATGTCCTGAGGATAACATCACGCCATGATCGTTCAAATAATTCACAACAGCCTCATCCTGCAATTCAGGGGCGATGGTCATCATTTTAATTACACCATCAGCCATATCTACCCATCGTTCAACCAGTTCAAGCGTAGCTTTCTTAATGTACTTTTCAGGATGTGCACCACGGCGGGCAGGGTTCAGGAATGGTCCTTCTAAATGTAACCCTAAAAAATTGCCTTTTTCCTGGCCGCGATAAGCTTTTGCGACATTAATGCCCTGCTCAAAAATCTCATCGCTGTTTGTAGCAATGGTGGCGAAGAAACCTACGGTTCCCTGGCTCAACAGGTCGCTTTCCATTTGTACCAATGCTTCAACTTCGGGTTTACCGCCGAACAGTTTACCGCCGCTGCCATATATCTGCAGGTCAATTAACCCCGGTGCTACGTTTGCGCCCCGCAGGTCGATACGGTTGGCATCCTGCGGGATGGCTGATTCGTCAATAATGTCAATGATCTTGTCGCCATCAATTACGATGGCTTTGCCGCGGGAGATTGTCCCATCGGAAATGAGTTGGAGATTGTGGTAGGCTGTTTTCATTTTTCAATAACGTAAAGACGCGATACTGCGCGTCTTTGTTTTGATTCATAAATGAGACGCAAAATATTGCGTCTCTACACGACCACAAAGGTCAAAAAAAATCCCCCTCATTTCTGAGGGGGATTTAAATATTTAAGCTCCTAAAGCAACCCGCTTAAAGGCGGTTACTGTAAGTCCTTTTTCAACCGAATCGAGGTGCTGTGCAACACTCTTCGATGAGTCTTTTACAAACTCCTGGTTCAACAGGGTTGAATCTTTGTAGAATTTATTCAGCTTACCGGCAGCGATCTTTTCAACCATTGCTTCCGGTTTTCCTTCAGCACGGATCTGGTCTTTTGCAATTTCCAGTTCGCGCTCGATAGTGCTTGCGTCAACACCGTCTTTATCAATAGCGATAGGGCTCATAGCAGCGATCTGCATTGCCACGTCCTTACCAGCTTCTTCAGCACCGTCAACATCCTTGTTCAGGGCAACCAATACCGCAAGGCGGAAGTTACCGTGGATGTAAGCGATTACGCGTTCGCCATCAACTACTTCATATTTGGATACGCCGATTTTCTCGCCGATCTTACCGGTTTTATCAAGGGCAGCTTCAGCAATAGTAAGACGAGAGTTATCTACGTCGATACCTAACTGGCCTAATTCTTCCAGGTTTTTAGGATTAGCTTCAACAGCAGCGTTAGCGATAGCATTACCGAAAGCAATGAAATCGGCATTTTTTGCTACGAAGTCAGTTTCGCAGTTCAGTTCGATAATCACACCACGTTTGCCATCAGTCGAAGTACGTGCAATAACAACGCCTTCGTTTGATTCCCTGTCCTGGCGGCTTGCAGCAACTTTAGCGCCTTTTTTGCGCAGAAAGTCGATAGCAGCTTCGAAATCGCCATTAGTTTCAGTTAAAGCTTTTTTGCAGTCCATCATGCCGGCACCAGTTTGCTGGCGCAGCTTGTTTACATCGGCTGCAGAGATTTGTACTGTAGACATATTGTTTTTTCCTTTTTGTTAGAAGTGGCAGTTATGAGTGGCAGTAGCAGTAAAACTACAACTTCCACATAACTACCACTATTATGTTATAATAATATAAAGTGTGTATTATAATAGCGTGCGAAAACCGCGGCTACTAAATACTGCACTATTCTTCTTCAGCAGGTTCAGTGCCTGTTTCAGCTGCAGCTTCTGCTACTTCAGCAGTAGTTGCTTTGCGGTTTCTTTTACCTTCGCCTCTTTCAGGTGTAACTGCTTCAGGAGCGTCAGCTTTTGCTTTTGCTGCTGCTGCTTCTTTTTCAGCCTCTTCTTCTTTCTCGCGTTTACGCTCGTCAAGGCCTTCTTCGATAGCTTTGATGATGATGCCGGTTATCAATGAGATTGATTTTGTAGCATCGTCGTTAGCCGGGATCGGGAAGTCGATGTTCGAAGGATCAGAGTTGGTATCAACCATTGCAAAGGTCGGGATGTTCAGCTTTAACGCTTCAGATACCGCGATGTGCTCTTTCTTAACGTCGATCAGGAACAGTGCAGCCGGTAAACGGTTCAGGTCAGATATACCGCCTAATAAAGTTTCCAGTTTCACACGCTCACGCTGGATCATCAGTCTTTCTTTTTTAGAAAGGTTGCTGTAAGTACCGTCTTTAGTCAGCTTGTCGATGTTTGACATCTTTTTGATTGACTTACGTACGGTAGCGAAGTTGGTAAGCATACCACCTAACCAACGCTCGGTGATGAAAGGCATGTTTACGCTTTTTGCATAATCAGCAACGATATCCTTAGCCTGTTTTTTGGTAGCTACGAATAATACCTTTCGGCCTGATTTTACGATCTGCTTTATAGCTGCAGCAGCTTCTTCAACCTTAGTTAAGGTTTTATTTAAATCGATGATGTGGATACCATTACGCTCCATGAAAATGTACTGAGCCATTTTCGGATCCCATTTGCGGGTAAGGTGACCAAAATGTACACCTGCGTCCAGTAACTCGTCGTATGTTGTTCTTGCCATTTTGTTGTCCTCCTGTGATTAACGTTTGCTGAATTGGAATCTCTTGCGTGCTTTCTTGCGTCCTGGTTTTTTACGCTCAACCATACGGTCGTCGCGAGTCATTAAACCTTTGGCGCGCAACGCTGGCTTTTTCTCAGCATCGAGTTCAACGATAGCTTTTGCAATAGCTAAACGAACGGCTTCTGCCTGTCCTTTTACGCCACCACCTGCAACATTTACCTGTACATCATATTTACCGGTTGAGCCTGATACTTCAGTACTCTGGGTAACGATGTATTGCAATGGCAATGTTGGGAAGTATTCTTTGTAGTCTTTACCGTTAACGATAATAGCGCCGTTACCTTCCTGAAGGTAGATACGCGCAACGGCTGTTTTTCTTCTGCCCGAAGTGTTTGTTGTTGGCATTTCTTTTCTCCTTTAGTTTAAAAAGTTAAATGGTTGTTGGGTTTTGTGCGGCATGTGGGTGCTCTGAACCTGCATATACATACAGATTACCAAATAATGCACGGCCCAAACGATTTTTAGGTAACATACCACGAACGGCTTTTTCAATTACACGTTCAGGATGTTTTGCCATTAACTCCTTAGGAGAAATGAAACGCTGACCGCCAGGATAACCAGTGTATGACACATAGGTTTTTTCGCTGTACTTGTTACCGGTCAGTTTTACCTTGTCTGCATTAATAACGATCACGTTATCACCGCAGTCTACGTTTGGGGTGAATGATGGCTTGTTTTTACCACGAATGATCATTGCGATCTTAGTAGACAAGCGCCCCAAAATCTCGCCTTCCGCGTCAACAACAACCCATTGTTTGTTAACGGTTTTTTTGTTGGCCGAGACAGTTTTGTAACTTAACGTATTCACTTGCTTAAAATTAAATTAATAAAACGTTTACTATACCCCGTAATTTCGGGACTGCAAAGATACGCTTTTTTACATTAGTAGCAAGGGGATTATGAAAGAATTTGTGAATGGTTGACTGGGGGGCTTGAATGAGTGGTTTGTTCTGTCTTGAACCTTGACTCGCTTGATTTTAGGATTAAATGGTTAGGCGACTTCTAATCATGTAATCTTTTAATCCCTTAATCATGGTTCAGACAATAAGGTTTAGAAAGTAACCCGCTATAAATTGAACTTTATTATTTTTACCCAACATTTTAACCACATCATCCCATGATCACCATAAAAAACTACGCCGAATTTGAAGCTTACAATGGCAAACAGCTCGGCATATCCGACTGGCACACCATCAACCAGCAACAGATAGACCGCTTTGCCGATGCCACGCTCGACCACCAGTGGATACATACCGACCCTGTACGCGCACAAACCGAGAGCGCTTTCAAGGCCACCATAGCGCATGGATATTTAACCCTTTCGTTGCTGCCTTATTTATGGGAGCAGATAGCCGATATACAAAACCTTAAAATGCAGATCAACTATGGCATTGAAAATTTAAGGTTCGCGCAGCCGGTGCTGGTTGACAGTCGCGTGCGGTTAATAGCTAAACTGAATGCTATTGTTAATTTACGCGGGGTTACCAAAGCCACCATTAATGTAGAACTGGAGATAGAAGGACAAAAAAAGCCTGCTTATACCGGCGATGTGGTGTTTCTGTACCATTTCATGTAATAAGCTATATTGTCTTTGTTCTTAATCAGCCGCAGAAATCTTTACAATCGCTCAACAAGCCCTTATTTACTTTTGTGTTTTTAATAGCTTCTATGAGTGAAAAACACATTCGCCTGAGCGTGCTCGACCAATCACCCATTCGTAAAGGCGCAACGCCTAAACAAGCCGTGCAGGAAACCATCGCGCTGGCAAAATATGCCGACGAGTTGGGCTATACGCGCTATTGGGTATCAGAACATCATAATACAGGCATACTGGCCGGGTCAACGCCCGAAGTCTTGCTGGCCTACCTGGCATCGCAAACCAAAAATATTCGTATAGGGTCAGGCGGCGTTATGATGCCCAACCACAGCGCACTGAAAGTTGCCGAGAACTTCCGCATGCTGGAGGCGCTGGCGCCAGGGCGCATTGACCTGGGCATGGGTCGGGCGCCGGGTACCGATAGGGTTACAGCAGCCATGCTCAACCCGTCGAACCAGTTCCGTGAGCAGGATTTTATTGAGCAGTTATATGATCTGCGCAATTATTTCCACGACACCGCCGAACCAGGAACACCACAGGCCAAGGTAAGAGCCATCCCGCAGGTGCAGACCGTTCCGGCCATGTGGCTATTAAGCTCAAGCGGGCAAAGCGGCATTTTCGCGGCGCATTTTGGTATGGGCTTTTCATTCGCGCATTTTATAAACCCAATCGGCGGCCCTCAGGCAGTAGCGATGTACCGCGAACGGTTTACCCCATCGGATGACCTGACTGAGCAGCAGGCTAACATGGCCATTTTTGTGTTCTGTTCTGAAGACGAGGAAAGGATCAGGCAGTATCAGGCGTTGATGGATTATCGCTTTAACCAGTTTGAAAAAGGCGGCCCGATTGTTCCGGTTGCTTATGAGGATATTAAAAACATCACCTATACCCTTGCCGAAGAAGAGCGGATACGCTACAACAGGCAGCGCGTAATCACAGGCAATCCTGAAGAAATGAAAGATGAGCTTACCCGGCTGGCTGAAAGTTATGATGTGGATGAGATTATTGCGGTGACTATAACAGAAAGTTTTGAGGACAGGCTGGAATCTTACAGGTTGCTGGCGAAAGAGTTTGATATCAAGGACGGTATTTCCGCTTAGGGTTTATTTCGCTGATCGCCGATTGCACTATCGACAAATCTATATTCCTGATTTACAAGCATTACAGTTTCTTTTTAATTAAAAAATAACAACTGGCAGAATAATTGAATAACATTATTGAAACCAAAAGTATTCTATTATGGAAACCATTGAAAAATCAGTTGAAGTATTAAATGATCTGATAGAGATCAATAACGACCGCACGGCGGGTTTTACAAAAGCGATGAATGATCTGGAGCCAAATGACAGCGACTTGAAAGCCATTTTTGAAAGATTTGCCGAAGAAAGCAGAAACAACACAGTTGAACTTACAAACATAGTTAACGGCTTTGGCAGCGAAGCAGAAACAGGCGGCAGTGGCACAGGCGCCATTCACCGTGCATGGATTGATGTAAGAGCCACATTTTCAGGGCACGACCGCAAAAGTGTTCTGGCAGAATGCGAACGCGGCGAAGATGCCATAAAAAAGGCCTATCAATCAGCCATGGACGAAAGCAGTGCGCTTTCACCCGAGGCATTGCAGGTTATTTCAAGCCAGCAGCAAGGCATTAATGCCGCACACGACAGGATAAAAGCATTACGCGATAGCCAAGCTTAATACGCCACTATTTTTAAATGATTTTTGAAAAGCTATGCCATAAGCGGCATAGCTTTTTTGTTTATCCCCCGCCCAAACTTAATATTTTGTTATGTGTTGATTAAATTTACATTAACCTGTTAGTAACCAATACATTGTTAACAAATAAATCACACCCTTTTAACGTTATTACGGTAGGTAATCACTTATTTTTATAGACCTGTAACGAATACACTTTTTTTGATGTGTTTAATTATAGGGTAATTCCGCATCGAACACTCAAAAATCGATAAAGAACAGGTCGGCATTATTTAACCTTAAAATAATTTTTATGACCTGGAGAAAATTTAGCGGCGAGGTAATCCAGTTACCAATTATTGAAGAAGTTGAGCGCGCCATTGAACGCGAAAGCCAGCTTGGCAACAAGCTAAAAGTTTGCATCGGCACAGATTCGCAGGTAAAGGGCAACATAACCGACTTTGCTACAGTTATTGTTTTTTTGCGCGAAGCAAGGGGCGGTTTCATGTTCATCCATCAAGAACGCACGTCGCAAAAAATGAGCATTAAAGAACGCATGCTTACCGAGGTGCAAAAATCCATCGACATCGCCTACAGGCTTTGCGACCTGCTTGATCTGTATGATGTTGACCTGGAAGTGCATGCCGACATTAATACTAACCCAATGTTCAAATCAAACCAGGCGCTGCATGAAGCGATGGGCTACATCCTGAGCATGGGCTTTGTGTTCAAGGCTAAACCTGAAGCATTTGCCAGCTCCTACTGTGCTAACAAGATTGTGCAGTAAGTAACTTATTTTATATAATTTAAGTTATCCGCAAAAGAACTCACGCTTTTGAGAGTAATGCTTGCCCCCTATTTTTGGCTGCCTTATGTTTCCTCTTGCGCCAAAATACTTTGCAATAAGGCTATTAGTCAGTAGCTTTGGCCGCATCACGCAAATTATTGCCTCCTTACTAAAAGAAATACGCTTGCATAAGGACCTATTGTTAGAATTGATCGCGTTTTCTTGCAGTTGGAGCAAAGCAACAAATACAACAACAACTTATTATTACAGTGAAAACATACCAGCTAAAATACGAACAATTTATTCCCATCACTTTAGATGAAGCTTGGGACTTCTTTTCTTCTCCGCTTAACTTAGAAAAAATCACACCGGATGATATAAACTTTGTGGTTACATCTGATTATCCACCTGGCACTAAAATGTATCCGGGCATGATCGTCACATACACCGTAAAACCATTATTTGGCATAAAAATGAACTGGATGACCGAGATCACCCATGTAAAGGAAAAAGAGTATTTTGTAGATGAACAGCGTTTTGGCCCGTATGCGTTATGGCATCATCAGCATCACTTTAAACAGGTAAATGGAGGCATAATAATGACGGATATCGTAAACTACGCCATTCCCTACTACTTTATCGGCAGAGTTGCCAACACGCTGATAGTTAAAAACAAACTGAAGCAAGTTTTCGAATATCGGAAAAAAAGGATAGAGGAAATGTGCAAAAATGGGTCGTTTTTGATGAATGCGAGGTAATTAATGAGCAGTACGAATACAATTACGGCAAAGCGCTACAACACTAATATATGATCATCGGCCTCTATTTATTAGTCCCCTTATCCTCCGGATGATATTTTGCTCCGTTCAGTATCTTCTGGTCGTCGGTATCGGCCATTAGCTGCGGCAGGGTTACTTCAGGATGTTTATCCATATAATGTTTCACAATCTGCCAGCCGGTCCATATACCCAGTTTCGGCGCCGACTCGTTATGCTCCCCCAAGCCGGGAGTGAATGGCGCAACGGTAAGATATGGCTGAATTTTATTATAGTCAGACTCATACAACAGGTTACCTTCCATAAAATAGCCCCATATACTGCCTTCAAACCGCTGAGCCCATTGATATTGTTTGGTAGTATACCCTATCTTGGTTGAATCTGCTACATCCGGCAGTATCTGATCCATCATATACATAATCTTTCCGCTGTAAATCATCCGGTTCAGCAAGGGCTTATCTTCATCATGCTCAGGAAACATATTTTCGCGGATAATGCCTTCAACCACCCGGGGGGCAATATTGTCGGGCTTAAAGAACCTCGACAGGTAATGTGGATATGCTTTGGTAAGTGCAGGATAGAATCGTGAATTCGCCCCTAAAAAAAGATCAAGGCCAACTGCGTAGTATCCATCGCCGATAGAGGTTTGTGCCTCGAAACCTGAAAAATAGGCATATACCTTTGGCAGTTTTTGCTGTGGAAAATAATACTTAATGCGTCTAAAAGCGTCAGTCAGCCCGGCATTTTGCTCATTCAGGTTGGGGTAAACTGAGTCCACATCATGTTT
>JBQCIS010000057.1:0-20637 GCA_051953515.1 Mucilaginibacter sp. | reverse complement strand
GCCCAGATGAAAAACATTCACCTGGTAGATAATATTTTAAAGCTGCCATTGCAGGTTAAGCTTGATAAGGTGTTTGTTGGCCAGGTGTTTCAGAACCTGCTCTCAAACGCCATTAAATTTTCGCAAACCAATAACAACATTAAAGTAATTACCAGTTTGCAGCGGCAGAAGTTTGTTTTTGAGATAGTGGATGAGGGGATAGCTATAGGGCAGGAAGAACTGGATATGATGTTTAACAAACTGAAGACCCTGAACGATGCCACCGGTTCAAAGGAAAGCCGGCTGGGCCTTGGGCTTTCAATTGCTAAACTGATGACCAAAGAGATGGGCGGCGAACTTATTTACCGCAGTGATGATAATGGTAATTATTTCAGAGTAGAATTTTACGTTATAAATTAATATTTACAAAACTCCCCAATGAACAAGTTCCTGACCTTTTTCGCGTTCGTATTATTTTTTAGTACGGCCACCATGGCACAGCAATCCGCCATCTCGTTTAAGGCGATGGGCCATGATGATGAAGCCATAATAGGTATGAGCGGTTCAACCTCTTATTTCCTGAAGATAGACCCTAAATACGAAGTTAACGGCAGTAAACTGGTAATATTTATCCAGCCATCGCAGGCATTAATAAAAGACCACTCTTTTATCAATGTGCTTATTGCCGATCAGCCCGAATACAGCAGCCGGCTTATTGGCGATTCGATACAGAAAATTGTGCTGAACGTTTCGCGTGCCCAGCTTTCGCCGGGTAACTATTTAAAGATACAGATCAGAACGCTGCTTACCGTATCAGATGATAAGTGTAAGGATCTTGATAATCCGGCAATGTGGATAAAGGTAATGAAGTATTCATACCTGCTGCTGAACCACAGCGATAAGAACTTTTTTAACGACGTAAATATCAGTAACTGTTTTGATTCTAAAAGAGCCATAGTTTGTCCGGCCAACCCAACATTGCACGATCTGAAGGCAGTAGCCTGGGCTTATGCGCGCCTTAAAAAAGCGGGGATAAATAACATTCCGGTGTTCCCGGCTGATCACAAACCCGATACATTAAGAAATTATATAGTGATAGGCAGCATGCCTGAATTAACTGCAGCGCAGCGTGCCCAGGTAAAAATTACGCCACAAAGCGGCGAGGGCCTTTTTTACCTCAATAAATCTATTGTAACTGCTAACGACACGGTTATGCAGGTTGTTAACATAAAGGGAAGCCTTACGCAGGTTAAAAGCGTGGTTACAGAAAAAGATCCTTCGGAAGTGTTATATATTACCGGCGGCGATGATACCGGTTTGGAAAAAGCGATTACCGCATTGGGTAATATGAATATCCTGAACTCAACATTCGGCGATTATCTGCTGATTGACCAGGCGGAGAACACTTTCTTTAAGACCATTGACGAGAACCGCTCAAGGCTAACCCTGAAACAGATTGGCGGCAATGTAAACTTTATGTCGGGTATAGGCTCGTTAAGGAGTATCTATAATTTTAAAAACAGCGATTTCAGTTTTACTCCAAAGGAAGTTGAAATACACTTTGAAGCGCTTTATGGCCCCATAAACCCCGGCGACCGTGGTTTCTTCAATATTTATCTTAACGGCTCACTCATCAGTAGCGAGAAGCTGGATGTATCCGGTAAACTAAGTACTTCAGTTACCATTAACCGCTACCAGCACCACAAATACAATACGCTCGAGGCCGAGTTCAGGTTTTATCCGGCAACCGGTAACTGTATGAATAGTTTCACCAACTTTTTTGCCGAGGTAGATGTTGACAAATCATATCTCGAGTCAAAGAACCCGTTCATCACCAACGATCTTAGCTTCTATCAGTATCCCGAAGCATTCAATAGCGGTGCAACCCGTATAGTAGTATCAAAAGACATTGCTAAGTATGCTGCAGGCGCAATGGGCGAGATTATTTATGAGCTGAATAATAACATTAACGCTAATAACTTCCCTGAGTTCGTTTATTCAGATGGTTTTGCAAGCAGCGATCTTAAAAGATATAACGTAGTTGCATTGCTCGGTAAAGAGGATCCGTTAATGAATGAGTTTCCGGATGCACCTATCAAATTCAACAAAAAGTTCCGCCTGTATAATAGTGAATCCAATAAGACGGTTTACCAATTGTCAGACAGTGTTTCGAACGGTTTGGCTCAGATATTCTACGGCCGCAGCAATAATGCCACACTGGTGTTAACCGCTACCGGCATACACCAGGCAGATGCGTTCCTGGCAGCTTCGAAGTCAATAACCGAGCAGCTTTCCACACTGTCCAGCAATGTTTGTATATCCGACGTAAATGGTAATAAATACCTGTTCAACATCAATAAGTCAAGCGAAAATCTTGAATATATCGATACCAAAAACGGCCTTACACGTTTCTGGGAAAGTTATAACCTGTATATCCTGTTAGGTATATTGGTACTCATTCTGCTGGCCTTCCTGTATGTGCGTTCACGTATCCAAAGATCGCAGGAGATATTCACAGACGACGAATAATTACAATATCAGATTCATAAACAGGCAGCCCGGCAAAATAATACCGGGCTACCCGGTTAAATTATAGCAAATATTACCAGCAAATAAATATGTCGATTCCCGAACTTTTGGTTAAAGAGGGTTTTATAACACCTGCCGACAGGGAGAGAATTAAAAATTTATCAACCCAAACCGGCCAGTCGTTCATTAAGGTAGCGCTTAACTTCGGTTACATCTCGCGTAAAAATTATGAGCGTATATTGATAAACTACGATTATAAGATAGAGCAGATACGCACGGAAGCCTTTGATACTGAAATACTAAAAAAGATTGATCTTAAGTTTGCCGATGAGCAGATAGCCTTACCGTTAAGGGTGCAAAATGGTAAGGTGGTTACCTTAATGGCCGACCCGAGCAATGGGCTTTTTATTGATTTTATAAGATTCACCTATAACTGCGAACCGGAAATTATCGTAGCGTCTGACCTGGACATACTTTGGCTGAGCCATAAACTGCTTGGCGAGGCTTATGTAAAATCGTCTGTTTTCGAGCTGATGAAGAACGATGCCAGCAGTTCGGCTATTGTTACGTTCACCACGGCGCAGCTTATCTTTACCTTTATATTGCTGGGCCTTGTGGCAATAGGCCTGGTATTAAGCTTTAAAAACACTTCTATTATCATCAACCTTATCATCAGTTCGTTTTTCCTGGTGGCTATTGTATTTAAGCTGTTCCTTGCGCTGGTAGGTTCGCGGTTTGAATTGCACCAGGCCGTAACCAAAGAGGAACTGCGGCAGGAGGCAGATAAGGAGATGCCTGTATATACCATATTGCTGCCGGTGTACAAAGAAGACAAGCTGATTAAGAAACTGATCTGGAACCTGCAAAGCATCGATTACCCCCGCGAAAAGCTGGATATAAAGCTGGTTATTGAGGAAGACGACGATAAAACCCTCAACGCCGTACGTAACCTCGACTTTCCGGCCATATTTGAAGTAATAGTTGTGCCTTTCCACATGCCTAAAACCAAGCCCAAGGCATGTAACTATGCACTGCACTTTGCCAAAGGTAAATACCTTACCATTTATGATGCCGAGGATATTCCGGATACCGACCAGCTGAAAAAGGTAGTAACCTTGTTCCGCAAGCTCCCCGACAATTATATCTGCATCCAGTGCGCGCTCAATTATTTCAACCGTAACGAGAACTTCCTGACCCGGATGTTCACACTGGAGTATTCTTATTGGTTTGATTACATGTTACCAGGGCTTGATACATTGGATATCCCCATTCCGCTGGGTGGTACGAGCAATCACTTTAAGCTCGATCATCTGGTTGAATTAGGTGCCTGGGACCCCTTTAACGTAACCGAAGATGCCGATCTGGGTGTAAGGGCTTACGCAAAGGGCCATAAAGTAGCCATTGTAAATTCAACTACCTATGAAGAGGCCAACAACGAACCCTTCAACTGGATACGCCAGCGCTCGAGGTGGATAAAGGGATATATGCAAACTTACCTGGTACACATGCGTAACCCGGCAAAACTGGTGAGGAAGATCGGCTGGCGTGGGTTCTGGGGTTTTAACTTCTTTATCGGTGCAACACCGGTTACCTTTCTGGTGTATCCGTTACTGCTGGGCATATTTGTTATGTACCTCGTGTTTGACTTGTCTACCATTCGTACGTTGTTTCCGGACTGGGTATTATTTATGGCGATATTTAACCTGATGGTGGGCAATATATTAATGATATACGTGAATATGATGGCGGTATTTAAACGCCGTTTTTATGAGCTTATATTATTTTCAATAGCAAACCCTGTGTATTGGTTAATGCACTCCATAGCAGCTTATATGGGGCTGTATGAACTGATCGTAAAGCCATTTTACTGGCAGAAAACCAATCATGGTATAAGCAAGGTAAATACTCCTGTAAACGTAGTTAAGTGATGAGGTCGAAGAAACTGTTTTTCTTTATAATTACTGTATTACTGGCCATTTATTACCTGTATTGCGGTATTTATCTCAACAGGTTGGGCTACTCCAACGCCGAGTCACTTTTCTATATCGAAAAAGCCAAGATCATTTTAGAAGGTATAGGTAACCGTATTAAGGTAATGGGCTTAACATCGCCCTTATTGCCGTTTTATGGTACCTTTATTTTCAGCGCAGTTGGGGCAGGTACCCTGGCGCCGGTAATTGCTTCGGGCATAGGTACGGCGCTGCTGTTTTATATTATGGCCCGCACGCTGCTTAGGTATACACAAAGTTTTTTTTATGTAATACTGCTGGTGCTGCTCTTCGTGTTCCACCCCGGCATTTTATATGTGGCCTGCTCAGGAAAGGGAATATATCTCAGTCTTATTTTCTTCCTGTTGTTCTTCCTTAATATATTAAAGTTCTACCGGTCAAACACTACCTTTCATATTTCCATTGCCAGTATATGCCTGGTTATCCTGGTATTTTGCGATTATAAATTTATCTGGCTCAGTTTATTCTTTATACCGCTTGTATTGTCCATCGCCATACAAAGTCTTAATCTGAGCGAAAAGGAGTCGATATTCCGCTTGTTCCTCAGCTTTAACAGCCCGTCGTTACGGCGCAAGCTATTCAGCAAAACGTTTGCGCTGTACGTTATCCTGTTCATATTGCCTATAGCATCCATTGTATGTTATAAGCTCCTGAACCTTACCCACGCAAACGACATGAACTATTTCCTGGAAAGCCCTTATGCAACGTGGAATGTATTGCAGGACAAGTTGGAGTATGATCAGTTATCCGTTAGTACTTATTCATTTCTGCCGCAGGAGGTTTCCTTACTTATATCGGTAAAAGCAATTATATTTTGCCCGATGATATTGGTTGCCATCTACCTGTTCAGAGATAGCACCTACCAGATACTAACCATATTAACGCCGTTTGCCTTTATCGAGTTTCTGCATATCAAATATGATAAGTTGTTTCTCAACTATGAGTACTTTATGATATTTATTATACTGGCCTACCTGTGCATTATGTTTAAGGTACATGATGCAAAAGGGCAGTTTTTCATAAAGGTGTTGCTCTCGGTATTATTTGTTGTGCAGGTATTTACCGGTTATTATTTTTTGAAGAACTCAAACGTTTCTGATGAGAAGAATTTTTACACTGCATTAAGGGACAGGAAAGACAATTTCAGCCAGCAGCAAAACCTTGACGCTGCCGATGCGATGAATAACCTGCCAACGGATGGCAAAGTTTTGGTTGACGATGCTATTGCTTACCCGGTAGTTGCTTACGCAAAAAATATGCAGCAATTGACCATGCCTTACCAGGACGAATTTGCCGGCGCGCTGGAGTCGCCCGAAAAATATGTTGACTATTTGCTTATTGCAACAGCCCGCAACCGTAATACAGGCTATACGCAAATGAATAATAAGTACATCGATCTGGTTAAACTCAATGACGACCACCTGCGGCTGCGTATTATATTTGAAAATACAAACTGGGTGGTTTACCAGATCATAAGCAGGTAAGCAGTTATTTCTTAACCGGCTTTAATCCTCCCTCAACCGTTCGTCGGTATAAAATATTTCCGTTCTTCCGTGCGGGGTAGGTTTGCCGTTCTCATCAACGCTAACGAATACAATTTTATCAATGGTCAGGATTATTTGTTGGGTGATCTTGTTGCGCACCTGGCACATCAGGGTAATAGAAGTGCGGCCGAAATGCGTAGCTTTCATGCCCAGTTCAATAATATCCCCCTGTTTGGACGAGCTAACGAAATTGATCTCAGAGATGTATTTAGTCACCACGCCTTTGGTGCCTAATTGTATGATGGTATAAATGGCGGCTTCCTCGTCTATCCAGGACAATAAACTTCCGCCAAAAAGGGTTCCGTGCGCATTAAGGTCTTCCGGTTTAACCCATTTTCGTGTATAAAAGTTCATGATTATGCAAAAATAGCCATCATTAGAGGACTATGCAACCTTATCTCGCTTAATTGCAATTGATTGATGAAGATTATTATTATCTTTCGCTTGTATAAGCTATATTAAACCACCTTGACACAATTCTATATAAAGCTCAAACGCATTTTTTTGCCTTTAGTAATTATCACTGTCAGCACAATTGTTTTTCTCTCGTTTATGTATTGGTTACTGGTTATCAGGTTGAACATTTACAATGTCGAGGATAACTTTGGTGCAATAATGGCTGAATCTGCTTTTCCCTGGCTGCCACTACTGCTATGGCAGAGAAAACGTTTGAAATTGCTTAAGCTTAATAATAGCGGACGTAAAGATCCGATAACAGGCATCCTGCTTGTAAACTGGATAGTTATTATGATACCTGTTTTCATCGCCCAATCGTACATGAGCACCGCTATTGGTAAAGTAACGGACCTTGTTATACTGGGACAGATAAAAAACTATGAACCGACAAAGTATTATACGGTTGAGCACTATTATATTAATAAAAATTATTTACATGTAAAAACTACTTTTACCATAAGTGGGAAGGGTAATGCCAATTACAACATGAATGTTTACGAATGCATACCTATATTTGATAGACTTTTTCCGGATACAAATCGCGTAGCTGCTATTCGCAACAGTGTTGATCAACGGGTATTAGTATTCATTAATAAAAAAATAAGCAGTATGGATTCACTAAAAAAGATGCCTGCTGATTCAATCAGCTACATGAAGTATTATCCATACCTGAACAAGTTTGGTAATGCCGGCAAATATGGGGCATTGGTGGTATATACAAAATCATATAAATTTAAAAAGCCTCTTCCCCTAATAAAAATATCCCCTTCAGGCTGGTTAGCTATTGAACATTCGAAAACTATCTCAAATAGTTTATCACTGGAAGAAAAGCAAAGTGCATTTAAAGCCTTTATCAGATATCTGAGTTTAGCGTATATTAAAACAAATTTTAACGGATTTAAATATCTATCCAGGCTGCCAAATACCGCAATATCCATGAACTTCACTATGGCTGTAACTTCAAGAGGTGATGTTACAGACTATGATCCGGTTATCCTTACACCACACTATGATCGTTTTGAAGATAGAAATGGCAACAAATTGCCATGGTTTTTTGGAGCACTTTTAATTGGATGGACCGTTTCGCTGATTATCCTGCTTTGTATTCCGTTAAAAACCACATTACCAGCCAAATCAACCGAAGCCTAATTCCCCGCCTTAAACAGCGTCCACGGGTAAGCCTTCATATCCCGCAGGTAGGGGCTCATCCATTTATATTGCGGGTGTGCTGCAAAGAATGGTTTTGCCAGGAAGTCCGCGCCGCCCGGGTGGCCCATGTGTGCCCAGAACTCCATTTTGCCCGCAAGCGCGCTTGTGGTAACCTTGCCCTGCACAGCGCCCATCGGGAAGAACGGGGCTTCGCTCCATCCCGGTTCCCCGCGCGGATCGTTTTCTATGTGCCCGTCTATTACACAGCGGTCCATTTCGTTTTTGTTTTGTGTGGCGTCGTAAGTATCGCCTTCAATGGCTTTCCCGGCAGAATCGGTTAACTTTCCTTTGTAATCTACCGCTACCAATTGCTGCATGCGCAGTTTGCGGCCATTTGGCGAACTGGTTTTGTCGTTTACATTAAATGTAGTTTCTTCCTTAATCAATTTCGGGTCGCTCGGGAAATTGGAACCGATCATGGCCGTATCCTTAGAGCGCCATACGTGCCAGTCTTTTAAGCCCAATTCAAGTTTGGCCACTTCGTTGGTTTTATTATCGCCGATAAGCCAGTCGTTGGCATAGCCGCCATTGTTGTCGGTAGTCATGATCTTTATCACATCGTCAATACTGTTGGCATATTGCGCCGCTTTACGGGCGCGGACAAACTCGGGTGTTTTGGTTGTGTCGAAACCAAAGAAACCGGTTATGGTGGTTTCGGTAATCATAATGCCGCCACTGCTGATCAGGAAGTCGTCGCCGCTGTGGATAAAGCCCGGCGCACAGTCCATCAATATATGGTTGCCTTTTTGCGGTTTTATATCGGCTATTACGTTCCAGCGTTCGCCTTCAATATAATCCGTCCAGTTGTTATGACCCATCACAATTTTGCCATCCTTTGTATAACTGCCTGTTGCTATGAATGCGCTGCAATTGCCGGGGGCTTTGTTATCGGCACTGTGCGGTTTCATGGCGTTTTTAACAGCCGGCCAGTAATAGGAGGTAAGTTCGATATTGGCATTCAGCGTGGCAATGTCAAGCGAATCATATTTCATACCCTTCGCCTGCAGGCCTTCGGCTATCCCTTTTATTTCGTCCTGGTATTCCTTGTCTATCTTCTTCCAGATAAAGCGACCCGAGGCTGCTTTAAAAAATGCCCAATCCTTACCGGTAGTGTGCGGAAGATAAAACTGGAATACCTTTATTAAGGTATCGATCTCCTTTGCCACGAGGTAACCATGCTGGTATCCGATATCAGAAGGCGAACCCGACAGGTGGATATAGATCCAGCCATTGCTGTCCACACGCGTGGCATTACCAAGGCGGTTATTTGCTGATGTTGATGTTTTGGATCGCTGGCAGCCAAAGAAAATAATGGCTAATAGCATTAACGACCCGATTTTCAGGGGAGTTTTCATGGGGAATAATAAGATCAGTTAATAGTTGGCCTGAATTTAAGAAAATTAAAATGTAAAATCCAAAAACTTGTTTATAGTCAGGGTTATATTTGGGCGCGCAAAAGTGAAAGAAGAATAAATGAACGATATTATTATACGCCCCATCGAACGAAAAGACAATGCAGCCGTTGCCGCCATAGTACGACGGGTGCTTACCGAATTTAAAGCCAATAAACCCGGAACAGCTTTTTATGATAAGGAGCTGGATCACTTATCCGAAGTTTTCAAACAGCCGGGCTCGGCCTATTGGGTGGTTGAAATGGATGGCATTGTACACGGCTGTGGCGGTATTTATCCCACACAAGGTTTGCCGCAAGGATATTGCGAACTGGTGAAGCTGTATTTTGATGAAACGATACGAGGAAAAGGCACCGGCAAAAAACTCATTAATATTTGCATGGAAACCGCCACGAAAATGGGCTATACCCACCTTTACCTTGAAACCATGCCCGAACTAACCATTGCCGTACCGCTTTACGAAAAGCTGGGCTTTGCCTATAATAATACGGCGCTGGGCAATTCGGGCCACTGCGGTTGCAATATATGGATGGTTAAGGAGCTGGGATAGCTACAAACTATTACGCATAAATATTAAATATACCCCTTGCTTATCCGGCATGGCATATTTAGGGTTGTTGTATTTTTTGATGTTATCAACTTTCGATGGGTCATACAGCTTCCCGAATTTTGTTTCGGTTTCATCCAGCGTATAAATATATCCCGCTATGTAGAACAGGAAACCATAAGTTGATTTTTTAAGATGGGCTATGGTTTTGTTGATCGCTTCTTTGGGCAGGATGAAATCAACCGGGGCCGAAGCGGTTATTTTAACCGGCTGTGCGTTGTAGGAAGCTGGTTTCCATTTTGGAGAAAGCGAAACCACCCTTACCGCTTCTGAGTCGCAACCGCCGCCAAGATCGTTAAGCGCTTTTACATTGCTTACCGTTCCATCGGTATTTACGCTGAAAGATACCATCACTTCCCCCTGCAGGCCAACTGTTCTTGCTATTTCAGGATAGATCAGGTTGTCGGATATATATTTGAGGAAATCCTGACCTTCGCCTATAAATACCGGCATCTTTTCTATCGTGCGGCTTTGGTTGGGGTCCTGTGCGCGGGTTGCCTGGCCTGCGGCTATTGTAAGTGTTACGGTCAGCACCAAATACTTGAGCAGTTTCATGCGATAAATATAGGGGTTTTAATGCGATAGGGAGTAGGGATATTGAGGAGCAATTCGGAAAGTGGGAATAGTTGATTATATAATAAATTGCGTCATTGGAGTGAGCAGGGCTATGCGAGCGGAACGGCGTGGCGATGTCTCCGAAGGAGTCCTTTGGACTGCGCGATAGTTGTAAACTGTTTACGATATATAGTTCGTTACCCATCGCTTCCACCGCTCAATTGCCGCTAAGGCTGTTACTTTTCTCTTGATAGCAAAGTAACCAAAAGATCAAGCCGGAAAAAACCTTCAGCCCGCAGGCAAAACATCCGGCCCGGTTTTCCGGCAGGCCTTTGCCCGCTTTTATTGGGTCTCTCGCAGCAGCCCCCCTGCTGAAGCTGTATCGCACCCCAAGTATCAGCCCCTAATCACCCTCCCATCAACCTGATCAACCCCCTCGCCAATTATTTTAAAAAATAACTCACTATCTATTTGGTAATTAATAGAAAATGCCTACCTTTGCCGTCCCTTAACGAGGGAAATGTCTTGAACGAAGCCCTACTGCTTCGATGGACGATTAAATAAAAAATAGAAAATGTCAGGAATTATCGGTAAAAAGGTAGGAATGACCAGCATTTTCGATGAAACAGGGAAAAACATCCCTTGTACAGTAATCGAAGCTGGCCCATGCGTGGTAACCCAGGTTAAATCTGAGGATACCGACGGGTATGCTGCTATTCAGTTAGCATACGGCGAAGCAAAAGAAAAAAACACCTCAGCCCCTCTGAAAGGCCATTTCCAAAAAGCCGGCACTTCTCCAAAACGCAAACTTGTTGAATTTACAACATTTGAAGACGAAAAATCATTAGGTGACACTGTTGCTGTTGATATTTTCGAAATCGGCGATTTTGTGGATGTGGTTGGTACTTCAAAAGGTAAAGGTTTTCAGGGCGTTGTGAAACGTCATGGTTTCGGTGGTGTAGGTATGCAAACACACGGTCAGCACAACCGTTTACGTGCGCCGGGTTCATTGGGTGCGTCTTCATGGCCATCACGCGTATTTAAAGGTATGCGCATGGCGGGCCAGATGGGTAATGTACGTGTTAAAGTACAAAACCTTGAGGTAGTGAAGGTTTATCCAGAGCATAACCTGTTGGTAGTTAAAGGTTCTGTACCAGGAGCCAAAGGTTCATTCGTAATAGTGGATAAATAAGATGGAAGTTAACGTATTAAATGTATCAGGTAAAGAAACAGGTGCCAAGGTGCAGCTTCCTGAGTCCGTATTCGGTATCGAGCCAAACGATCACGCTATCTATCTTGATGTTAAGCAGTTTTTAGCTAACCAACGTCAGGGTACGCACAAATCAAAACAGCGTAACGAGATTGCCGGTTCAACCCGCAAATTATATAAACAAAAAGGTACAGGCGGCGCTCGTGCAGGTGGTATCAAATCCCCTCTGTTCAATGGTGGTGGCCGTGTATTTGGTCCGCAGCCGCGCGACTATAGCTTCAAATTAAACAAGAAGCTGAAAACGCTGGCGCGCAAATCAGCCCTGTCATACAAAGCAAAAGACAGCAACATCATCGTTCTGGAAGACTTCAATTTCGAGTCGGTAAAAACCAAAAACTATGTGAAGCTGGTAGCTGACCTGAATGTAACCAACGAAAAAACACTGTTGGTGTTAGGCGCAGCAAATAACAATGTTTATTTATCAAGCCGTAACCTGAAGAAGGCGAAAGTGATCACTGCCGACCAGTTAAACACTTATGATGTGCTTAACGCTGGCAAACTTTTACTCACTGCAGGTGCTGTTAAAACTTTGGAGGAAGCATTAGCTAAGTAATTATGGAAACTTTAAAGAAACCATTATTAACAGAAAAAGTAGCTCAGCTAACTGAGAAACTTAACCGCTATGCTTTTATCGTTGACCCACGCGCCAACAAAATCCAGATAAAAGAAGCGATAGAGAAAATGTATGGCGTAAACATCACTGATGTAAACACCATGCGCTACGTCGGAAAACTGAAAAGCCGTAACACAAAATCAGGCATCGTGCAGGGTCGTGTTGCAACTTACAAAAAGGCTATCATCACTTTGAAAGACGGAGAAGTAATTGATTTTTACAGCAATATATAAGATAAAGAGATGGCAGTAAAAAGATTTAAACCGGTTACCCCGGGCACCCGTTTCAGGGTCGACGTATCTAACGCTGACATTACTACCAACGTACCTGAAAAGTCGTTAGTAGTATCAGCTAACAAAAGATCGGGCGGTCGTAACCACAGCGGTAAAATGACCATGCGCTACATCGGCGGCGGTCATAAAAAACAATACCGTTTGATCGATTTCAAACGTGATAAATTTGATATTCCTGCAAAGGTTGCTACTATCGAATATGATCCTAACCGTTCAGCACGTATAGCATTGCTTCACTTTGTTGATGGCGAGAAAAGATACATGATAGCACCAGAAGGCTTAACAGTTGGTCAAACTGTACTTTCAGGCGCAGGCGCACCACCGGAAGTTGGTAACACTTTGCCTCTGAAAAACATCCCTCTGGGTTCTATCATCCACAACATCGAGCTTAATCCTGGCCAGGGCGGTTCAATTGCCCGTAGCGCAGGTACTTATGCACAGCTTTCGGCACGTGATGGCAAATACGCTATCATCCGTATGCCTTCAGGCGAAACCCGTATGATATTGTCAACATGCTTGGCAACTATCGGTACCGTTTCAAATGGCGAGAAAGCTAACTCGGTGTTAGGTAAAGCAGGCCGTAACCGTTGGTTAGGCCGCAGGCCACGCGTTCGTGGTGTAGCAATGAACCCGGTAGATCACCCTATGGGTGGTGGCGAGGGCCGTGCGTCAGGTGGTCACCCACGCTCACGCAAAGGTTTACTGGCTAAGGGCTACAAAACACGCGACAAGAAAAAGTCATCGGATCGTTACATCATTGAAAGAAGGAAGAAATAATAATGGCACGTTCAATTAGAAAAGGACCTTACATCGATCATAACCTTGACAAAAAGGTTACGACGCTGAATGATTCAAATAAGAAATCAGTTGTAAAAACATGGTCACGCCGTTCCATGATCTCTCCTGATTTTGTTGGTCATACATTCGCAGTACACAACGGTAACAAGTTTATACCAGTGTACGTTACAGAAAACATGGTTGGTCATAAGTTGGGCGAGTTTGCCCCAACCCGTACATTCCGCGGTCACGCAGAAAAGAAAAAATAAGGCATGGAAGCAACAACTAAAACAAAAAAGTCTGTACTGATCAGGCAACAGAAAGAAGCTGCAAAAGCTGTTAAAGGCGGTGCTTCAGTTGCCAAGTTACAAGACTGCCCAACTTCACCGCGCAAGATGCGCCTGGTGGTTGACCTTATAAGGGGTGAAAACGTTGAGAAAGCGTTGTATATCCTGAAATATACTAACAAAGAAGCTGCAATACGCGTTGAGAAACTGTTGCTTTCAGCTATTAAAAACTGGGAAGCAAAGAACGAAGATAAACGTGTTGAAGATAGCGCATTATATGTGAAAGAAGTTTCGGTAGGTGGTGGCCGTCAGCTTAAAAGGCTGCGTCCGGCTCCGCAAGGAAGGGGTTACCGTATCCGCAAACGCTCAAACCATGTAACGCTGGTTGTGGACAGTAAAAACGCTAACAATTAATTTGAAATGGGACAAAAAGCACATCCAATAGGTAATAGGTTAGGGATCATCAAAGGATGGGATTCTAACTGGTTCGGTGGTAATCACTATGCCGACAAATTAGTTGAAGACGAAAAGATCCGCAAATATCTATCAGCCCGTATTAACAAAGGCGGCGTATCAAAAGTAGTTATCGAGCGTACTTTAAAACGTATCACTGTAACTATCCACACTGCTCGTCCGGGTATTGTTATCGGTAAAGGCGGCCAGGAAGTTGACAAGATCAAAGAAGAGTTGAAAAAACTTACCCGCAAGGAAGTTCAGATCAACATTTTCGAGATCAAACGTCCTGAACTCGACGCACAGTTAGTAGCCGAAGGCATTGCAAAACAGCTTGAGGCTCGTATCTCGTTCCGTCGTGCCATGAAAACCACTATCGCATCAACCATGCGTATGGGTGCCGAAGGTATAAAGGTTATGACCAGCGGCCGTTTAGGCGGTGCTGAAATGGCCCGTACCGAGCAATATAAAGAAGGAAGAATTCCACTGCACACACTGCGTGCCGATATTGACTATGCACTAAGCGAAGCTTTAACCACTTATGGTAAAATAGGTGTTAAAGTATGGATCTGCAAAGGCGAAGTTTACGGCAAGCGCGATCTTTCACCAAACATTGGCGGTGGCAGCACTCCAAGCGGTAAAGGTGGCAGGCCGGAAGGCCAGGCTGGCTTCGGTGGCCGTGATGGCGACAGAAGAGAAGGCGGCCGTGGTGGCGATCGTCGTGATGGCGGACGCGGTGGCAATAACCGTGGAGGCAACAATCGTGGCGGTAATAACCGTGGCGGTCAGGGCGGTGGTAACCGTCCGGGCGGCAACAATCGCGGTGGTGGCCAGGGCGGCAGGAGATAATTTGATTAGATGGGAGATTTGAGATATGAGATTGAGACTCATGGCGAATCGAACATCAGATAGAGTAGAAAAAAGAAGTATTAAAATAGGATAAGGATGCGGGGAGAAGAGAAATAAATCTCAAGTCTCACATCTCAAATCTCAAATCTTAATAAGATGTTACAGCCAAAAAGAACGAAGTTCAGAAAGATGCAAAAAGGCAGGATGAAGGGCAACGCCACTCGTGGTGCTGAACTTGCATTCGGATCTTTCGGTATAAAATCACTCGAACCGGCATGGATCACCAGCCGCCAGATCGAGGCTGCAAGTATCGCTGTTACATGTTTTATGAAACGTGAATGCCAGGTGTGGATCAGGATATTCACTGACAAGATTGTAACCAAAAAACCTGCAGAGGTACGTATGGGTAAAGGTAAAGGTGCTCCGGAATACTGGGTAGCAGTAGTTAACCCAGGAAGGATCATTTTCGAAGCAGAAGGCGTGCCACTTGAAGTTGCTAAAGAAGCACTTCGCTTAGCAGCACAGAAACTGCCGGTACAAACTAAATTTATTGTGCGTAGAGATTACGCCGAAGCATAAATAAAAGAGCGTTGATTGGTTGAGATGTTAAAAGGCCGTTACACTAAACATTGCAACCCTTGAACATTACAACAAATTAGAAAAATGAAGAACTCAGAAATCATAGAGCTGTCAACTGAAGAATTGGTTGCAAGGATCAGCGAGGAGAAAGCAAATCTCACCAAACTGAAATTTGCTCATGCGGTTTCAGCTATCGAGAACCCAACCCGCATTACAAAAGTGCGTAAGGACATTGCTCGTTTAAACACTGAATTAACAAAGCGCAAAGCAGCGCCGGCTTCTGAAAAGGAATAATTTTTTAAGCGTTCAGAGAAATGGAAAGAAATTTAAGAAAAACACGTACCGGCCTTGTAGTAAGCAATAAGATGGATAAATCTATTGTTGTTGCTGTGGAGCGTAAGGTGAAACACCCTATCTACGGTAAATTCGTAAAGAAAACTACAAAGTTTATGGCTCATGATGAAGCCAACACCTGCGGCATAGGCGATACCGTATTGATTATGGAAACCCGCCCCCTGAGTAAAAATAAGAACTGGAGATTAGTTGAAATTATAGAAAGGGCTAAATAACATGGTACAGCAAGAATCAAGATTAAATGTGGCCGACAATAGCGGCGCAAAAGAGGTTTTAGTGATCCGTGTATTAGGCGGTACCGGCAAAAGGTATGCTTCTATAGGCGATAAGATTGTGGTTACCGTAAAAAGCGCCCTGCCATCTGGCAACGTTAAAAAAGGTACAGTATCAAAAGCCGTAGTGGTACGCACCAAAAAAGAAGTACGCCGTAAAGATGGTTCATATATACGTTTCGACGATAACGCAGCAGTGCTGCTCAACAACCAGGACGAGCCAAGAGGTACACGTATCTTTGGCCCTGTTGCAAGGGAACTGCGTGAGAAACAATTCATGAAAATCGTTTCATTAGCACCGGAGGTATTGTAACATGGAAAAGAAACAAGCAAAATTAAAAATACGCAAAGGCGACCTGGTTAAGGTTATTGCCGGCGACTCAAAAGGCTCACAAGGCAAAGTTCTTGAGGTAATTGCCGCTACTAGCCGTGCCGTGGTTGAAGGCGCTAACATGGTATCAAAACATACCAAACCAAACGCTGCAAACCCTAATGGCGGTATTGTAAAACAGGAAGCTGCTATACATATTTCAAACTTAATGCTGGTTGATCCTAAATCAGGTAAACCAACCCGCGTAGGCCGCAAAAGAAATGATGCAGGCAAATTGGTAAGGGTAGCAAAAACAACAGGGGAGGAGATCAAATAATGACTTACGTTCCAAGATTAAAATCGAAATACAAAGACGAGATCCGCACCGCACTGAAAGATAAATTTCAGTACAAAAGCGTAATGCAGGTTCCGAAACTGGAAAAAATTGCTATCAACCAGGGTGTTGGCGGTGCTACTTCAGACAAAAAACTGATCGAGAACACCATCAACGAACTGACAATGATCACCGGCCAGCAGGCTGTTGCTTCAAAGTCTAAAAAGGATATCTCGAACTTCAAATTGCGTAAAAACATGCCTATCGGCGTTCGTGTAACTTTGCGCGACAACAACATGTACGAGTTCCTAGACCGTTTGATCGCTGTAGCTTTACCTCGTATCCGCGATTTCAAAGGCATCAACGATAAAGGTTTTGACGGCCGTGGCAACTATACGCTGGGTATCTCTGAGCAGATCATCTTCCCTGAGATCAACATCGATAAGATCAACAAGATACAAGGTATGGATATTACCTTTGTAACTTCAGCTCCTAACGACGTTGAAGCCCTGGAACTGCTGAAACAATTTGGATTACCATTTAAAAATCAGAATAATGGCTAAAGAAGGCATCAAAGCACGCGAAGTAAAACGTGCAAAATTAGTAGCTAAATATGCTGAAAAACGTGCTGCCCTTAAAGCAGCAGGCGATTATGCAGCGCTTGACAAATTGCCAAAAGCTGCATCACCTGTAAAACTGCACAACCGTTGCAAATTAACAGGCCGCCCTCGTGGTTATATGCGTCAGTTCGGCATTTCGCGTGTTACATTCCGCGAAATGGCTCTTGAAGGCAAGATCCCGGGAGTAAGAAAAGCAAGCTGGTAATTAAGCTTAAAGCTGAAAGGTAAAAGCTAAAAGGTAGAGTGTAAAAGCTTTAACCTTTCGCCTTTTACCTTTCACCTCAAAAAAAGAATTTTTCACCGATGGCAAGTCTAAGGATACTACCATCACAAACAACAAATAATGAATACAGATCCAATCGCAGATTATCTTACAAGAGTAAGGAATGCTATTAAAGCCAACCATAGGGTTGTTGAAATTCCTGCATCAAATCTGAAAAAGGAAATCACTAAGGTGCTTTTCGACAAAGGTTACATCGCGAATTACAAGTTTGAGGAAAATGGTCCGCAAGGCACAATCAAAGTTGCTTTGAAATACCATCCGATCACCAAGATCCCCGCAATCCGCACCCTCTCGCGTATCAGTAAACCAGGTTTGAGAAAATATGCAGGCATGGGCAATATGCCGCGTGTATTAAATGGTTTAGGTATCGCCATCATCTCGACTTCAAAAGGTGTAATGACCGACAAAGAAGCTCGTGCACAAAATGTAGGCGGTGAAGTTTTATGCTACGTTTATTAATAGAGGAGAAAATTAAGCAATGTCAAGAGTAGGAAAAGCACCGATTGCATTAGCTCAGGGCGTAACCGTTACTGTATCAGCAGAGAACGTTGTTACAGTAAAAGGCCCTAAAGGCGAACTGCACCAGGCGGTGGATAAAGATATGATCATTGAGCAGGCCGATGGCCAGCTGCTGGTTAAACGCCCTACAGACCAAAAACGCCACAAGGCTTTACATGGTTTGTACCGCGCATTATTAAATAACATGGTAGTAGGTGTAACCACCGGTTACAAACTCGAGCAAGAGTTGGTAGGTGTAGGTTACCGTGCTACTAACACAGGCAATACGTTAGACCTGGTGTTGGGTTACTCTCACCACTACGTTTTCGAACTGCCAAAAGAAATTAAGGTTACAACAACTGCTGAAAAGGGTAAAAACCCAACCATCATTCTGGAATCGATCGATAAACAATTGATCGGCCAGGTGGCTGCAAAGATCCGCTCACTGCGTGCACCAGAGCCTTACAAAGGTAAAGGTATCAAGTTTGTTGGCGAGGTATTGAGAAGAAAAGCAGGTAAATCAGCATCTAAAAAATAATCGTCATGGGAGCTAAACTATCAAGAAGAGAGAGGATTAAGAAAGGTATCAGGAAGAACCTTTCAGGATCGACTGAGCGTCCACGCTTATCAGTTTTCAGAAGCAATAAAGGTATTTATGCCCAGATCATTGACGACGTAACTGGAAAAACAATTGTATCAGCATCATCTTTATCGAAAGATTTCAATGCAAAAGGCACTAAGATCGAGCAGTCAGTTGCCGTAGGTAAACTGGTAGCCGAGAAAGCTGTTGCAGCCGGAATTAAAGATGTTGTTTTCGATAGGAACGGTTATTTGTACCATGGTCGTGTAAAATCACTGGCTGATGGCGCACGTGAAGGTGGTTTAAACTTTTAATCGGAGAAACAAGAGATGTCAACAATCAACATAAAAAGAGTAAAATCCAGCGAGATCGAATTAAAAGATCGCCTGGTAAGCATACAGCGTGTAGCCAAAGTAACCAAGGGCGGCCGTACATTCAGCTTTTCAGCCATTGTGGTTGTAGGCGACGAGAACGGTGTAGTAGGTTATGGCTTAGGTAAAGCAAAAGAAGTAACTGAAGCTATTGCTAAAGGTATTGATGATGCTAAAAAGAACCTGGTAAAAGTACCTGTTATCAATGGTACTGTTCCACATGAGCAATATGGTAAGTTTTCAGGTGGTTTCGTATTCGTGAAACCGGCTGCTAACGGTACCGGTGTAATTGCGGGCGGTGCAATGCGTGCCGTATTAGAGTCAGCAGGTATCCACAACGTATTGGCAAAATCAAAAGGTTCATCAAATCCACACAACGTGGTTAAAGCAACTGTATCGGCATTATCACAATTGCGTGATGCTTATACTGTAGCTCAGCACCGCGGCGTTGAATTAGGTAAAGTATTTAACGGATAATCAGACATGGCAAAGATCAAAATAACACAGATCAAGAGCGTGATCGATAGGACCGAGCGCCAGAAAAAAACCGTAGAGGCTTTAGGCCTGCGTAAAATTAACCACAGTGTGGAAGTTGAAGCTACACCGGCTATTATAGGGATGGTACGTAAAGTAAGCCATCTGGTAGCGGTAGAAAATATTTAATATCATGAACTTAAGTAATTTAAAACCTGCAGAAGGTTCAACTAAAAACAGGAAGAGAATTGGCCGTGGTACAGGCTCAGGCCGTGGCGGTACATCAACCCGTGGCCACAAAGGCGCCGGTTCTCGTTCAGGTACAACTACTAAGGTTGGTTTTGAAGGCGGTCAGATGCCTTTGCAGCGCCGTTTACCTAAAGTAGGCTTTAAAAATCCTAACCGTGTTGAGTACGTGGGGGTAAATTTAGATGTATTGCAAAAATTAGCTGATGAATATTCAGTAAAAGCAGTAGATTTAGCAACCCTTAAAGAACATGGTTTGGTTTCACGTAACGACTTGGTTAAGATCCTGGGTCGCGGCGAACTGAAAGCTACTTTGGAAGTTAAGGCACATGCATTTACTGCAACTGCTCAGAAAGCTATTGAAGCAGCTGGTGGTACCATCGTTAAGTTGTAATTTCAATGAAAAATTTTTTCAATACATTATCCAATATTTGGAAAATTGAAGATTTAAGAGTGCGTATAACCAACACACTCTTATTTCTTTTAATATATCGTATAGGCTGCGTTATAGTGTTACCGGGTATAAACCCTAACACTTTAACCACTAAAGACAGCGAAGGATTACTTGGTTTATTGAATATGTTTGCAGGCGGTGCGTTCTCGCGCGCGTCTATTTTTGCATTAGGGGTAATGCCTTATATATCGGCATCTATCGTTGTGCAATTGCTGGGTATTGCTGTTCCTTATTTCGCTAAAATGCAGAAAGAAGGCGAAAGCGGCCAGAATAAGCTTAATCAATGGACCCGTTATCTTACTATCGGTATTACCGTATTGCAAGGTATCGGTTATATCAAAACCCAGGTACAACCATCAAACGTATATCCTGAATTGGGTATGTTCCTGTTCACCGTCATGTCGGTATTCGTTTTAACAG
>JBQCIS010000056.1:0-7162 GCA_051953515.1 Mucilaginibacter sp. | reverse complement strand
ATGTGATTTATATTGAAATTCACGTACAAATGTATGTACAAAGTTTGTAAAATTTAACCGGATATGCTAATAGTTTCTAATTCTAAACAAAACGTCGATATATTATAATGGAGATTTGAGCACTGTAGACTTAGTCTACATTCATATTCGTCCGAAGTTATAAACTTCGGACAGCATGGTTATAAACTTCGGACAGTATGGGCAGCAGGCGTTAAAAATCACGTAATAGTCCAGAGGGATATTTTGTCAGAAAAAATTTAATTTTATCAGACTCCAATGTCATTTTTATTTCCCCATTGCTGGTAGATTTGCTTGGCCGACCACCAAGCAATATCATTTTAAATTTTTTATCAAAAATATGGTTACTAGAATGAATTCGAATATATTCATCGCCATTTTCACTAACGATTTCCCAAGTACCCTTACTTTCTGAAACAGGATCGGTAGCGTTTTTTGCGGAGGGCAAAAAACAAGTATTGTCTTTTCGAAAAGATATATTATACATTAATAAATTCAAGTTAACCGATTTGCCATTATTTAGAATATTACTTATATACCAATCTCCTAGCACCTTATTTTTATCCGAATTACAGGAAGTAATAAATAATAAAATAAAGCTGATTATAAAATATTTCTTCATATCATAGTTAATTAGATTTTCTTTTTTGCGGGTCTTTCCGCTGTCCGAAGTTTCCCAACTTCGGACAGCTATGCCCGTAGTCTCCGACTACACAAACAGCCTTTCAGCCTTCCGCCTTAAGCTTTCACCTCCCCAGTAGGGTAACCCGCTGTCCGAAGTTTCCCAACTTCGGACAACTATGCCTGTAGTCTCCGACTACACAAACAGCCTTTCAACCTTCCGCCTTAAGCTTTCACCTCCCCAGTAGGGTAACCCGGACTCGAACCGGGAACCTCCACAACCCGAATGTGGTAATCTAGCCAATTGATATACTACCCTGAATAATTTGTAATATTAAATATCCTATATGTAGCGATATTTCGCAAGTCAATTTTTTTTTAAAATTTCATGCTGTGGCAGAAAAAGAAAAAAGGCTTTCCTTGATCGGGAAAGCCTCTGTAATTTATTGTGATTATGCTACATACTATTCTGCGGCCAGCAATTCGTCCAGTTGATTAAGGCCCATGGTAAAGCCGCCTTCGAAGCCCATTTCCACCATCATTTTTATGGTAGCTTCATCGTCGAAGGTCAGATCACAAACCACCTGCGTTCTGTCGCCAATGGCTATAAATTTGTTATCCCAATGGCCAACCGATGCGCCGGGGGCCGCATTACCATTCTCGTCAGAGAATATGGCATCTGCGGCAAACCTGCTGCCCGGTTCAATAGCGGTAAACTTAACAAAGCTCCAGTGTTTTTGGCCTTCGGGGCCATCCATGGAATACAGCCATGATCCGCCCACTCTAAAGTCCATCGACTTGGTTACGGCTACCCAGGGTTTGGGGCCCCACCATTTTTCAAGCAGCGCAGGGTCTGTCCAGGCTTTCCATACTTTTTCAATTGGCGCGTTAAATTCGCGTACTACGTGAATCTTCTTTGCGGCGATGTCTTTTTCGAATACAAAATTATTTGTCATGATTTTTTTAGTTTTTATGCTTGATCTTCAGCCAGTAACTCCTCTAACTGGTTATAACTTATTTCCGTGCCCTGTTTAAAGTATCCTTCGGCAAATCCTTTAATGGTGGCTTCGTCTTCAAAAGTGATCTCGATCTCAACCTTAGTTCTGTCACTGTCAATGGCATGAAATCGAGTATCCCTGTGCCAGCTGGATTTACCTTCGGTTATATTACCATCAGCATCGCAAAAAACTGCTGATGATGCTATTACTTTGCCCGCTTCTATGCCGGTAAATTTGGCGCATAACCAATTTTTATTACCGTCGGGGCTTACCATGGCGAACTGCCATGTTCCGCCAACCCTAAAATCCATAACCTTAGTTTTAGCCACATGGGGTTTGGGACTCCACCATTTTTCAAGCAGGTCAGGTTCGGTCCAGGCGCGCCATACTTTTTCAACCGGCGCATTAAATTCACGCGATATGTGAATTTTTTTAGCGGCTATATCCGCTTCAAACACAAAGTTGTTTTTCATACTGTTTAGTTTTATAAGTCGTTTAACAGGTTATCTAACTGATCAAAGCGCTCTTCCCACATCTTGCGGAAACGTTCAAGCCAAATGTCTATCTCTTTCATTTTTTCAAGGTTAACATGGTAATGTATTTCCCGGCCGGTTTGCTTTTGTGTTACCACTTCACATTCGGTCAGTATTTTAATATGTTTTGATACCGCTTGCCGCGTACTGTCGAAATGCTCGGCAAGGGCATTGGGGGTCATGGCCTGTACCACAAGCAGTGTAAGGATGGCCCTGCGGGTTGGATCGGCTATTGCCTGGAAAACGTCTCTTCTCATATTTATTGCAACTGATTGGTTGCAAATATAAATGCAACTATTCGGTTGCGCAAATTTTTCTGAAAATATTTTTCATAAAAAAAGCCATCATGCAAACATGATGGCTCATAATACTCAAATCGTATTGCTTAAACCTTAACCTTGTGTATAGCAAAAACCTGCTCACCACCTTTCATTTCGAAACTTTCTTCGAACACGTCGACTGTAAGGGCTGTAGTTGAACGGTTGCTTAAGTGTATGCCCTCCGTATTCACCTTTACATTTACCAAAACGTCGCGGAAGGTGATATTGAACGAATACGACTGCCACTTAGCCGGCAGGAACGGACTAAATTTCAGCCGGTCGTCTTTCACGTGCATTCCGGCAAAGCCTTCAACCACGCTCATCCAGGTACCGGCCATCGAGGTGATGTGCAAGCCATCTTCCGTATCGTTATTATAGTCGTCCAGGTCGAGCCTTGAGGTACGCAGGTAAAAGCGGTATGCATCATCCTGCTTGCCTATTTTGGCAGCGATAATGGCATGTACGCATGGCGAAAGCGAACTTTCATGCACCGTAAGCGGTTCATAGAAATTATAATTGTCGCTGAGTGTTTTCAGGTCGTACTTATCCATCAGAAAATACAAACCCTGCAAAACGTCTGCCTGTTTAATATAGCATGAACGCAATATCCTGTCCCAGCTCCAGTTCTGATTCAGCGGACGATTGGCTGCAGGCAGTTCGCTTACCGGTATCAGCTCCTTATCCAAAAATCCGTCCTGTTGCAGGAAGATACCCAGTTTTTCATCCTGCGGATAATACATGTGCTCGGTTACATGGTTCCAGAATGAGGTTTCCTCTATCTCGTGGAAATTGATGCGCGACGCAAGTGCCTCGTATTTTTCAGGCGCTGTATTTTTTACATATTTAACGCATTCGCCGGCGTAATCCATGCACCAGCAGGCGATGGTATTGGTATACCAGTTGTTATTAACGTTATTCTCATACTCGTTGGGACCGGTAACGCCCAGCATTACAAACTGGTTTTTAGCACTGCTCCAGTTTACACGCTGGCTCCAGAAACGGGCAATGCCAATGATCACTTCCAGCCCGTAATCAACCAGATAATTTTTATCGCCGGTATAGCGAATGTAGTTGTATATAGCAAATGCAATAGCACCGTTACGGTGGATCTCCTCGAAGGTGATCTCCCACTCGTTGTGGCATTCTTCGCCGGTCATGGTCACCATGGGGTACAAGGCAGCACCGTTGGTAAAGCCCAGCTTTTCGGCATTCTCAATAGCCTTACCTAATTGTTTATAACGATAGATGAGCAGGTTTTTTGCTACCTGCTGCGGTGCCGTTGCGAGATAGAATGGTACGCAATACGCCTCGGTATCCCAATAAGTGGAACCGCCGTATTTTTCGCCGGTAAACCCTTTGGGGCCGATGTTCAGCCTGTCGTCTTTACCCGAATAAGTTTGGCAAAGCTGGAAGATATTGAAACGGATACCCTGCTGCGCGGCTACATCACCCTCAATACGGATATCGCTTTCGTTCCATTTTTCCTGCCAGGCGGCGGCCTGTTCAGTCAGCATAAGGGCAAAGCCTTTAGCGGAAACTTTATCAATTACCCGTTGGCAAACAGCAGTCAGTTCGGCCGCAGCATGATCCTGCGAAGTAACATTTGCCGCGTATTTATAGATCACCGTTGGCTGCCCTTGCCTGGCGTTAACGGTTAGTGCTGTGGCTGTGTATTTTTCTTTTTTTACAGGCTGATAGCTGGCCTCAACGGGTTTACCATCCTGCAGTACCACTACCCTGCTGCCGGTGCATACCAGGAAGCCTGTTTTTTTGGTTTGCAGAGTGAGGTAAGCATCCTGACCGGCAGCTTCGTTTGCTACCTGGTCCCAGAATTTTTCATCATAATTGGAGTCTTTATTAACAACATCACCGTCAATGTAAGCATTGATATGCAGCTCGCCATCAAAATTAAGTGGCATAATGCTGTACTCTATCGCTCCGGCCTGCTCATCAACAATGCTGCAAATACGTTTGGCAGTTACCGCAAGCTGCTTGCCGTTTGGCAGTTCGGCTTTGAACGAGCGCAGCAAATACCCTTCGCGCATATTCAGCACGCGTTTAAAATCTGATACGCGGCAGTGGTGCAGATCGAGGTCAAGTTTTTCCTTTCCTATGCTGATGTCAATACCTATCCAGTTGGCTGCATTCAATACTTTAGCGAAATATTCGGGGTAGCCGTTCTTCCACCACCCCACGCGGGTTTTGTCCGGATAATAAATTCCCGCCACATAATTGCCTTGCAAAGTTTTGCCCGAATAAGCCTCTTCAAAATTGGCACGCTGGCCCATGTGGCCGTTGCCTATGCTGAACAAGCTTTCGGATATTTCATTAAGAGCAGGGTCGAAGCCTTCCTCTATGATATTCCATTCGTCTGCCTTGATGTAGTTTTTCATTTGGTATACTTCCCCCCTAATAATGCTGTTGTGATATTGTGTTTTAGTTTAGTTTATGTTATTTTTTTAATTCGAGCACCAGCGTTGTTTTACCCGGCACGTCTATAGTTGTTAATGATGTTAATTTATCGCCGGTTTCAATATTTACGGCGCTATTAAAGCCGGCCATCCGCTCGCTGAACCTGCCGGTTTTAAGTGTTGCTGCTTTATCCTCGCTATTGTAAATAACCATTACGGTTTTGGCAGCATCGTACCTGAAATACACATATACACCATTTTCCGGTATAAACTGCATCAGTTTACCTGTTTGCAGGGCAGGCGTGCTTTTTCGGTAGTTAGCCAGCGTACGCACGTAGTTAAATGCCTCATTTTCCTTTTTAGTACGGCCTGCAGCGGTAAACTTATTTTCTTTGTCGCCTTTCCACCCTCCGGGGAAATCACTGCGCACCAACCCATCCGGATTATCGATACCGGCCATCAGTATTTCGTCGCCGTAATACATCTGGGGTATGCCACGCATGGTAAGCAGTATAGCCATACCGGCCTTATATTTATCAAAATCTTCATTCACTACCGAATAAAAACGACTCATATCATGATTATCCAGCATCACCACATTGCGGGTTGGATCCTGATATAAAAAGTCCTGCGACAGCACGAGGTACAACTTGTTTACCCCGCCAGTCCAGTCGTTTTTACCGGTAAGCGCCTCGTTAATGGCATCCTTCACCTGCGAATCCACAACACCCGGCAACTGGGTATCAAAACCACGGTTTACCGTATTGCCTTGTGTAAAATAAGCCTGGTTAGCAACAGACCATACCAATGTTTCGCCAAATATAGACAAGTGCGGGAACTCTGCCTTAACCTTTCGCGCCCAATCGGCCATATAAGCAGGGTCATTGTACGGATAAGTATCCAGCCTAAAGCCATCTACCCCGGCATATTCCACCCACCAGATGTGGTTTTGGGTAAGGTAATTCTGTACATAAGGGTTATTCTCATTCATGTCGGCCATGGTATGATCAAACCAGCCATCCAGCATTACTTTACGGTCGTATTTCGAGCCGTGCGGATCCATCACAGCTGCATCCCTAAAATTTGAACGGGTATATTCAGGCCATTGATGTACCCAGTTCCCCATCGGCATATCCCTTATCAGGTAATCGTTAGTGCCCGAGTGGTTATGTACCAGGTCCATCACCACTTTCATGCCCATACGGTGGCTTTTCTCTACAAAAGCCTTATATAAAGCGTTAGTGCCATAGCGCGGATCGACTTTGTAATGATCAGTTACTGCATAGCCATGATAGGAAGCATGCGGCATGTCGTTTTCAACCGCCGGGGTAAGCCAAACAGCGGTTACACCCAAATCTTTCAGATAATCGAGATGATCCATCACGCCTTGTATATCGCCACCATGGCGGGCATACATCTGGCTGCGGTCAACCTTCATTTCGTGCATGCCGGCTATTGAATCGTTAGACGGATCGCCGTTTGCAAAGCGATCAGGCATAAGCAGGTAGATGAGGTCCTTATCAGTAACCCCTTGTGCATAACCGCCAGAAGTATTACGTTTCCAAAGCTCATATTTATATTTTAACGGTTCGGCACCCGCTTTAGTAAAAGTTATCAGAAACGTTCCCGGTCTTGTAGCCGGAGAAATATTCAGATCGAGGAATAGATAATTAGGGTTTTCAACCTTGTGCACCTGCACTAGTGTAACGCCGGGGTAGCTCATCTTTACCGAACGTTCGGCAATTTTGTAGCCGTGCACCACCAGTTGCAGTTTGGGATTATGCATGCCCACCCACCAGTTCATGGGCTCAACGCGCTCAAGCGCCGGGATCTGCTGCTGCGCAATTGCCGCGCTTGCAAACAGCATTAACAATGCAACAATAACCGATCTTGTTTTCATATTATAAATACATTAATGAGACTAAAATTTTTTCATTATCGTTTTTGAAAATCAGCGTTTTTACCTGTGCTCCTTCAACCAGGTTGGATGTACCCTGTGGGTCGAAACGTGAAACGGGATTAATAAATGCGTTAAGTTCGTCATTCATCTTAGTTAATCTGCCATTAACTTGTAGTCCGGCCAAACTATGGAAGCCATGCAGTACAAGTTTTATATAATGGAATTTTGAAGGCAACATGCCTTCCTTCTTTTCAAAAACAAGCTGCCCTGTATTACCTCTGAAGTTGATAGTTCGCCTGTAAAAAGCTCCATTTTCGTATTCGAAGCTCACGCCATCATCTTCATAATAAACAAACTTATT
>JBQCIS010000055.1:0-12259 GCA_051953515.1 Mucilaginibacter sp. | reverse complement strand
TTGAAGAAACCATGATGGCACTTGACCTCATCGTTCGCCAGGGCAAGGCGTTGTATGCGGGTATTTCCAACTACCCTGCTGATAAAGCAAAGGAAGCCATCAGGATATTAAAGGAATTAGGCACGCCTTGCCTTATCCATCAACCCAAATACTCCATGTTTGAGCGCTGGGTTGAAGGGGGATTGCTTGATGTACTCGGAGAAGAAGGTGTAGGCTGTATCCCATTCTCGCCACTGGCACAGGGCATGCTTACCGATAAATATTTGCACGGTATACCTGAAGACTCGAGGGCCGCAAAACCAACCGGCTTCCTGCAAAAAAACCAGATCACCGAAAAACGCCTGGATGAGATTAAAAAACTAAACCACCTCGCCAAAGGACGCGGGCAAACGCTTGCACAAATGGCTTTAGCCTGGATTTTGAAAGACCAGCGCGTTACCTCGGTACTTATTGGCGCCAGCAAACCCGAACAATTGGCCGATTCGCTAAAATGTTTGGATAACCTGGAGTTTTCAGCTGAAGAGCTGGAGAAGATAGAAGCCATTCTGAAATAAGATGACATACAAAATCCCTTTAGGCTTCTAAAGGGATTTTTCATTTAGTATCTTCAACTATTAACTTTTCTTTTTTGGCACTTTAGCGCCTGATTCGCGCGCTTCAGATAAGCCTATTGCTACTGCCTGTTTTTTGCTGGTAACCTTTTTACCGCTGCGGCCGCTTTTCAGCTTGCCTTCTTTCATTTCATGCATGGCTTTTTCAACTTTCTCGCCTGCCTTTTTTGAATACTTTGCCATAACGTTTGTTTTAAGTAGATGTTAGATAAAACAATGCAAAACGCCTGCCAAATTACCGGTTGATTATTATTCGGAATTTTATCCGGTTATAATCTTAATATTTCTATCTTCAACATATAAATGGATATTACCCCTATTAAAAAACCGAAACATTAATATGCCGGCGAAGAAAACTCACCATCCTTTTTACGAAAAACTTTGTTTAGTGCTCGTTGGCCTCATTGCACTGGGCTACCTGGTAATTCTGGCAAAGGGCGTACTCGATCCTTTAATGTTCGGTTTTCTGTTCGCCATATTGTTGCTGCCAGTATCCAATTTTTTCGAGCAGAAGCTGCGTTTGCCACGCAGCGCATCGTCGCTGATATCGGTATTGCTTTTTGTGGCTTTTATTTTTGGCATTTTGTACCTGGTGGGCTCGCAAATATCAAATTTGGCAAATGACTGGCCTCAGCTAAAGGCGCAGGTAAGCCAATCCATTGGCAATTTGCAGGAATGGATCAAAGACTCCTTCCATATCAACGACACCAAACAAATGGCTTATGTGCACGATACCACCAAGAAAATCATCGCAGCCGGTACCGATGTATTGGGTACCACATTTGGCGCGGTATCGGGTTTGATGCTGTTTTACTCGTTCACCCTCATCTTTACCTTCTTTATCCTGTTCTACCGCAGATTGCTTTTCCGTTTTGTAATATGGGTATTTGATGAAGATAATGCCACCACCGTATTTGATGTAACCGAAAATATACAAGCTATACTCAGGCAATATATTTTGGGCTTGTTGCTTGAAATGGCCATCGTTGCCGCTGTCGCCTGCACGGCATTCTGGCTCATCGGTATTAAATACGCCGTACTGCTCGGACTGATTGTGGGCCTGTTCAACATTATCCCTTACATCGGTATTTTTACAGCATTGCTGTTAAGCTGCGTTATCACTTTTGCAACAGGCACCATTAATCAAACGCTGATTGTTGCGGTGTGTATTATCGGCATACACGCAATAGACTCCAACCTGCTGCTACCTACGGTGGTAGGCTCAAAGGTGCGGCTAAACGCGCTGATTACTTTTTTGGGGATAGTTTTCGGCGAGATGATCTGGGGATTATCCGGTATGTTCCTGTCTATACCGGTTCTGGCTATTCTGAAAATCATCTTCGACAGAGTAGAAAGCCTCAAACCGTGGGGATTCCTGCTTGGGGGGACCTACGAATACAAGGAGCGGGCCGAAAAGGCAATGAAGACTGAATAGTTTTAACTCACCGCGTGATAAACACGGATAAAAACGGCCACGCCATAAGCTATCAATACCAGCGTATTTACCACCAGCAGCCAGTTAAGATCAACAACCTTATACCTTTTGATGGTGCAAGCGATTAACAACCCAAGAAACCCTGCAATAAGCAAGGCAGGAAATATGAGCGTCCAGGTGTGATATACAACAAAGTTGAAATGCTGCAGCTTGGCGTTATTACCTGCAAAGTATGGAACGAGCGCGGCTAAAAGCAAGATAAAAAATATTCTTACAACGGATTTGGCGGCTATCTGGCTTGTTTTCATGGCAGCCAAAATTAAAATAAATTCTATCTAAAATATATTCAACAATGTCCGTCGGCATTATTGTTACCAATAGTGCTCACAGCGCTTGTGGGTATTTAACTAAATATAATTATGTAGCAACCTTTTATATTACTTCCCGTAATAAGAAAGTGCGCATGAGGAAGATTAGGAACGGTGTGCCGTGTTTAACGGTTCCACCGTAATGCTTATCTTTGAAAAAAGATTGCAGCGTCCCAATTACTGAAACTACTGATGGATAAATTAAAACGACTTATTGGATTTGGTGACCCTACCATGTCGCTTGAAAATAAGCTCTTTAATTCCATAACCCTCATTATTTTGTTCTACATGGCAGTGACGCTCGTCAGCAACATTGCCCTGGGCTTTCCCATATATCTTGATCTTATCGCCTTAATGGTTGGCTTTCTGTCGGCGTATGCCTATTTTACCAGCAGATATAGAGGCTATAAGGAAAAAACGGTCATCATATATGTTGTTATCGGTGTTTTGTGCTTTATTCCCGGCTGGTTTCTCAATGGCGGTGTAGAAGGCTCGACACCCCAGGAAGGCATTTTCCTTATCACCCTGATCGTTATTTTGCTGCCGCGTAAATACCATTTGTATTTTGTGGGTATAGTATCCGCTGTTTTCCTGGGATGCTATTTTGTAGAAAAAGCGCATCCCGACCTGGTAAGCCTGCCTAAAAGCATCGCAGCCAAAGATGAAGACCTGATTACATCAGCGATAATGGATACCATCATCATTGGCCTGCTGATAAGCGTTTTGAAAAGGAGCCACGAAACAGACAAGTCGCTACTGGTAAAACAGAGCGAAGAATTACTGGCATCGCAAGCGGAATTATCCGAAGCAAAAGACCAGGCCGAGGCTGCTACCTTCGCCAAATCTAACTTTTTGGCTAACATGAGCCATGAGATACGCACCCCGCTGAACGGTATTATCGGCACTACCGAACTGCTATCCAGGTCAGACCTGCTACCCGAACAGAAAGAACTCCTGCAAACCCTGCAATCAAGCAGTAACCTGCTCATTAATATCATCAGCGACATACTTGATCTTTCTAAGATCGAAGCGGATAAACTGGTGTTGCACCCTACTGTTTTTAACCTGCGCGAATGTGTAAAAACGGTAGTGGCCATCTGCAAACCGGGTGCTGAGAACCCCAACAAGAATATCACCCTTAATTATATACTCGATAATAAACTGGCCGACTTTGTACGCGCAGATGAAAGCCGCTTGCAGCAGATTTTAGTGAACCTGATAGGTAACGCCATTAAATTTACCGATGTAGGCTATGTTGCCGTAAAAGTATATGCTACAAGCAATAAGGATGGCGTGCAACAGGTAACCTTCCACGTGAGCGACAGTGGCATTGGTATTAGCGACGAAGCTTTAAGTCAGCTTTTCAGGCCGTTCACACAGGTAAATAACACCGCGTTGCGCAAGTATGGGGGCACTGGCTTAGGTCTCTCCATCTGCAAAAAGCTGGTTGAAATGATGGGCGGCACAATATGGGTAAAAAGCAAGGTGAACGAAGGTTCGGTATTTAGTTTTACAGTACCACTGCCTGTGGTGGATAACGTGACGATAACGGAACCGGTGCCTGAAATTAAGCCTTTTGAAAAAGATAAAGACCTGCGTATTCTGTTGGCTGAGGACAATAAGATGAACCAGGTAATTGCCGGACGTATATTTAAAAAGATAGGTTACGCTGTTGATTTTGCCGACAATGGCGCACTGGCGCTGGAAAAACTTGCAAAACAAAAATACGATCTGGTATTTATGGACATACAAATGCCCGTAATGGATGGCTTACAAGCCACACGGCATATTATAGAGCAATATGGCGATGAAGCTCCGCCGGTAATTGCCATGACTGCCAACGTATTGAGTGAAAATGAAATAGAATGCCGTGAAGCAGGTATGAAAGACTTTTTAAGTAAACCTTTCACTATCGATCGTCTCGAATCCATACTTGCCAAATGGGGATAACCTGTTTAACGCAAGAAAATAAAACGTATCTTTAATAAATCTGTTATCTGCTTATAGGAGAGACGAACAATGGCTAATTTTAAGGATATTATAGCTTCGGAAAAACCTGTTTTGGTTGATTTTTCTGCAGAATGGTGCGGGCCATGCAAAATGATGCCGCCAATTTTAAAACAGGTAAAAGATAACCTTGGCGACAAGGTTACCATCATAAAAATTGACGTGGATAAAAACCCCTCGGCGGCGAGCGCTTATCAGATACAGGGTGTACCAACGCTTATTGTATTTAAAAACGGCGAAACCAAGTGGCGGCAGAGCGGCGTTATACAAGCCGGTCCGCTTCAGCGAATCATTGAGCAGTATGTTTAGCGCTTGATTATAGAACTTAAATTTTTCTTGGGCAAAACAGCAGCATTGTCAATACGGATAGATTGAACTTTTGTCTGGGTATTCGGAATATTTTGTAAATAAACCGGTGTATTACTATTCACCTGCAAGTTGTTAACGCTATCTTTTACAAGCCTGTACGGTGTTGCTGCAATAAATGTGGTATCATTTAAATTGGGTATCTGCCCGCCAACGTATATTACCGAATCAGTTGTATAATATAAAGCGCCCTTTGTGTGTGTACTCACAGTGCCCTGGTCTATATAATCTATCGCATATCCTGCTGCATCAGCGGCAAAGGTAAACATGGGCAAATTTTGCGAAGTTTCATTGTCTACCTGGAAAGCCGCATATCCATGATAAACGGTCAGCGTTTTAGTGGCAACCGAGCTGCCGTCGGTAAGTGTTACGGTATAATTGCCGGGTTGATTATAAACATGAGTAGGTGATTTATCTGTTGATTTAGTACCATCGCCAAAATCCCAACTGCTTGTCCCTCCTTTCGAGGTATTATTGAAGGTTATAGTCTGATACAGGTAATAATTTGATGACGAAGTATTAAATGCAGCAGTGTAATCCTTTTTACACGCGGTCATCATTAAAGCTGCAACTAACCCGGTAAATAAATATTTCTTCATAAATAAATCCTGCAATATACTCCTTAACCTATAACAAGCATTTTCACGAATGTAGTGGTTTAAAATGAAAAAGGATGCCTTGCAGCATCCTTTTTCATTTTAAAAAAATTAAGTCTTTTATGCCTTTTTGTCTATTGCCTTTACCGGGGCAACCATTGAACGCTCTTGAATTTGTTTTTGCAAACGCGGACTATGGTTCAACTCCTTATGGATGTGCGGCGCAATAACCAGCGAAACAATTGACATCAGTTTAATGAGGATGTTCATTGATGGGCCGGAGGTATCTTTAAACGGATCGCCAACAGTATCACCTGTTACCGATGCCTTGTGCGGCTCTGATTTTTTGTAATAGGTTTCGCCATTGATCACAACGCCTTTTTCAAATGATTTTTTGGCATTGTCCCATGCACCGCCGGCGTTGCTCTGGAAAATACCCATCAATACGCCTGATACGGTAACACCCGCCAATAAACCGCCCAACACTTCAGGACCAAATATAAAGCCTACTACCACAGGGGTGATAAGCGCTACCAGACCCGGAGCAACCATCTCGCGGATAGAAGCCTGGGTAGAGATAGCCACGCATTTTTCATATTCCGGTTTAGCTTTATATTCCATAATGCCCGGTATCTCGCGGAACTGACGGCGAACTTCTTCCACCATCGACATAGCCGCACGGCCTACAGCCGAAATAGCCAGCGCCGAGAAGATGAACGGGATCATACCGCCCACAAATAAACCGGCCAGTACGTCGGCTTTATAAATATCGATATGATCGATACCCGCAACACCTACGAAAGCGGCAAACAGCGCCAGCGAGGTCAGCGCTGCCGAAGCGATAGCGAAGCCTTTACCGGTTGCAGCGGTAGTATTACCTACTGCATCCAGGTTATCTGTACGGCCGCGAACTTCCTCAGGTAAACGGCTCATTTCGGCAATACCGCCTGCGTTATCAGCTATCGGGCCAAATGCGTCAATAGCCAGCTGCATAGCCGTTGTTGCCATCATACCTGCGGCCGCAATAGCCACACCGTATAAACCTGCAAAGTGGTATGAGCCATAAATACCGGCTGCCAATACAAGGATAGGTAACACGGTTGATTCCATACCTACCGCCAAACCCGCAATAATATTGGTAGCATGCCCGGTTGACGACTGGCGGGTGATGCCCAATACCGGGCGTTTACCCATAGCAGTATAATATTCGGTGATGATAGACATTAATGTGCCCACGACAAGGCCAACCACTATCGATTCAAATACACCTGTTTTTGTAAATGTAAACGCGCCCTCTTTGAGAACACCCGGAGCCACCTCATCACGAACCAGGTGGAAAGTATCATCAGGAAGCATCCATCTCACTAAAAAGAATGTTGCAACTGCTGTAAGAATGATAGATGACCAGTTGCCAATATTCAACGCTTTTTGTACGCTGCTGTGTTCGTCTTTAATTTTCACAAAGGTAGCACCCACGATAGAGAATATCAGGCCCAGGCCAGCTATTACCATTGGCAATAGTACAGGGGCAATACCGCCAAATGAATCGTTTGAATGTACCTCACGACCCAATACCATTGTAGCCAGCATAGTTGCTACGTACGAGCCAAACAAGTCGGCTCCCATACCGGCAACGTCGCCTACGTTATCGCCTACGTTATCGGCAATGGTAGCAGGGTTACGCACGTCATCTTCCGGGATACCGGCTTCAACCTTACCTACAAGGTCGGCGCCTACGTCGGCAGCTTTGGTGTAAATACCACCACCCACGCGCGCAAATAATGCGATTGATTCAGCACCTAATGAAAAGCCAGCCAGCACTTCAAGAGCCTTCTCCATATCTTTACCGTTTACGTCGCCGCCCACCTGCAATACGTAAACATGGTAGAATACGATAAATAATGAGCCCAAACCGATAATGGCCAAACCGGCAACACCAAGACCCATTACCGTACCACCGGTAAATGAAACCTTTAGTGCACGCGCCAGGCTTGAACGTGCAGCCTGTGTAGTGCGTACATTAGCTTTGGTAGCGATACGCATTCCTAAAAATCCGGCAAATGCCGACAGGAACGCACCCGCTACAAATGAAATAGCAATAACAGGGCTTGAAGTGTGAACAGTTGTGCCCGACCAGGCCAGCAGCACCCCGGCTATCACCACGAAATAGGCCAGTATTTTCCATTCAGCGCGAAGAAATGCCATAGCGCCTTTGGCAATGTAACCTGAAAGCTCTACCATGTCTCCGTCGCCGGCATCTTGTTTAGATACCCATGCGGATTTTGCGGCCATCACAAGAATCCCGATCAAACCCAAAACAGGGATGAGATAAATCAAATTAGCGTAAAAGAAATCCATATTTAAAATTTAGTTTATAAGTGCAATTTTACCGGCGCCTTATACCCGGCACCCGAAAAAACAGATGTGCAAAATAGTAAATTAATTTATTTACAATACACTGATAATTATAAAGTTTTTTGAATAGTTTAGAGTTTTTAACGCTCATTATTGCATGAAGGAAAAATCCTCTCAACCCAAACTCAAACACTCCCTTGGCCTGCTTGACGGCACTATGATCGTAGCAGGTTCTATGATCGGTTCAGGTATCTTTATTGTAAGTGCCGACATTGTACGGCAGGTTGGCTCAGCAGGCTGGCTGATCATCGTATGGCTGCTTACCGGGTTTATGACACTTACCGCGGCCCTTAGCTATGGCGAATTAAGCGGCATGTACCCAAAAGCCGGCGGGCAATATGTTTATCTGAAAGAAGCCTATAACAAATTTGTAGCGTTTCTGTACGGATGGAGTTTTTTCGCTGTGATACAAACAGGCACGATAGCGGCCGTAGGCGTGGCATTCTCCAAATTTGCAGCTTATCTTATCCCTTCGTTAAGTGATGAAAACATACTTTTCACCATACTTGGATTAAAGATCAATGCGGCGCAAATAATGAGTATAGTGCTCATTGTATTTTTAACCTTCATCAATACCCGTGGCGTAAAAACCGGCAAGATCATCCAAAACACCTTCACAATCACCAAACTGGCAAGCCTTTTTGGGTTGATTGCCTTCGGGTTCATCATGTTTAAGGGCGATGTATGGCATGCTAACTGGTCAACCAACGCCTGGCATTTGCAGCAGTTGCATAAGGATGGTACTACGTTTAGTCAGTATACTACAGGTATGGCTTTGGGTGCTATTGCCGCCGCGATGGTGGGCTCTATCTTCAGCAGCGATGCCTGGAACAGCGTAACTTTTATAGCCGGCGAAATGCGCAATCCGAAACGTGATATCGGCATGAGCCTGTTCTTAGGTACGCTGATTGTAACGGTGATCTATGTTTCGGCCAATGTGGTTTATACCTCGGTTTTGCCATTGCATGATATTGCGACCGCAGCGAAAGACCGTGTGGCTGTTTCCGCATCGCACGAAATATTTGGCAATGCCGGTACCGTGATCATTGCCCTGATGATCATGATATCAACTTTCGGCTGCAATAACGGGCTGATCCTTTCCGGCGCCCGCGTTTATTATACCATGGCGCAGGACGGCCTGTTCTTTAAAAAGACCGGCGAACTGAACAAATTCGATGTCCCGCAATTTGGTTTGTGGATACAGTGTTTGGTAGCCAGTATACTATGTTTGAGCGGAAAATATGGCGATCTGCTGGATATGATCTCATTTGTAGTCGTAATATTTTATATACTTACCATTTGGGGTATTTATATTTTGCGCAAAAGAAACCCTCACGCTGAACGGCCTTATAAAGCATTTGGTTATCCGGTGCTTCCTGCAATTTATATTATAATGGGGCTGGCTTTTTGTACGTTATTGATATTGTACAAAGGCCAGTATGCATGGGGAGGCCTCGCTATTGTGCTCATTGGCATACCTATTTATCTGATAACGCAATACAATGCAAAAAAACGGACTACCCGGCAGGCTGAAGAAGCTACTGCTAATTAGTTTTTTATTTTCTGCGGGATTTGCCCACGCACAATCCCTTCAACAACGGCTGCAGGCTGCAGTTAACCGTTTACAGGCGGATAGCCAGTGCCGCTATGCTTCGGTTTCGCTAACGGTAATGGATGTAAAAACCGGGCAGGTTGTTTTTTCGGCCAACCCGGATATGGGCATGGCTACGGCATCAACCCTCAAAACCATTACCTCTATCACGGCTATGTATGTTTTGGGGCCCGACTATCGCTTTAAAACTACGCTCAATATTGCTGGTCTGCCCGACAAGAATGGCGCTTATACCGGCAATATAATTATCGGAAGCGGCGAAGACCCAACCCTCGGCAGCTGGCGGTGGGACGAAACCAAAAACGAGGTGGTATTAAAGGAGTTTGTCGACGGGATAAAGAAGGCCGGCATCCGCAAAATAAACGGCTCTATTATTGCCAATGGCATTAACCATACCCCGCAAGGCTGGATATGGATGGACATAGGCAATTATTACGGTGCATCGCCCAATGACCTTTGCTGGCACGAAAATCAGTACGATATTCTTTTACAGCCAACCAAAGTTGGGCAAACCGTAAAAATAAGAGGCACCATACCTGCCGAACCTTATTTGAAGATAAATAACTATCTGCGTACCGGGGCGGCAGGCACCGGTGATAATGCTTATGCCTACCTGCCGGTACTGGATAACACCATCAATCTTAACGGCACCTTCGCTGTCGACGAAGCGAAAGACCGCATCTCCGTTGCCTTACCCGACCCGCCTTATGAACTGGCGCGTCAACTAAAACAAGCCCTTGCAGAAGCTGGCATTACAGTTTCAGGCAAACCGATGTCGGAGCGAATGTGGATCGATTCAACCAATAATGCAGATCTAACTATCACCAATACCATCGCTACCCATTATTCGCCGCCGTTGCGCAGGGTGATCTACTGGCTCAACCAGAAAAGCATCAACCTGTATGCGGAACAGCTTTTACTGGCAATGGCCGATTCTCTTAAGTCTGATGATCCGCCATCTGTACTACCCAACTTCTGGAAACAACGTGGCATCGACCCAAATTCGCTCAGCGTATTTGATGGCAGCGGCCTCTCCCCTGCCGACCGTGTAACTACCCGCACCATGACCGCCATTCTGCAAACCGCAGTACAACAACCCTGGTATAAGGATTTTTACGAAAGCCTGCCCATTTACAACAACATGAAAATGAAAAGCGGCAGCATTATTAATGTACTCAACTATGCGGGTTATCAAACGCATGATGGCCGCCAGCTTTGCTTTGCCATATTTGTAAATAATTATAACGGCTCGACACGGGAGGTAAAGGAAAAGATATTTAGGGTTTTGGATGTTTTGAAGTGACTTTTTGGCAAAAACGCCAGTATAATACAACATTCAACCTAACAATACACTCACAAAGCATTATACTGTAAATAAGCATTTTACTTCCGCCCCTTGTTGCAAAGTGTAGCATTGTAGCGCCTGCTACAGAGCTACAAATGCTACAAACGCTACACCGGCAAAATAACGCCAGCAATGATTAGCTATTTTATTATATTTTAGCTCTGTTACTGTTTAAGAAACTTAGCCTTCTCATAAAATGCCGCAAAACAAAACCATCCATAAGCTTAGCTTCTTTCTCTTCGTCATTAACCTAATCTATTCTTTATGCGAATTGGGCCTTATTGTTTATATGAAACAAAAATTTTTTGAGGACTTCTCAGAAACACCGGTAAGGCTTTCTATGTATTCGCTATGGATATTGATCCCCGCAATAATGGGGTTAGTAATTTTCACCGGGTTATATTGGATAATGTATGTTTATAAGGAGAAATGGTGGATACAAGCGGGCATGATCATCTTCACCGTTTGGAAGATTGCAGGCAATATTTATCTATTTATCCCGGGGAATAAAATGGCTTTATATAACCCAATCTTATCAAGCCTATTGTTATATGGATTTTATTTCGACCTGTGTTATATGCTTGTAACGTCATTTTTAATGCATACTAAACAAATAAAATGGTACTATTTCTGGTTTACATTCTTTACCATTCTTACCAATATTTTACCAATTAAATTAGGACCGTACTTGCATGACAACTTTGGAATAAACTGGCTAATGATCAATGGAAACATTTTGATGCAGACCACAACACTTATAAGCCTTTTTTTATATTTAAGAGTTATGCTAATGAATCGGGAAATATAAATGAAAGCAAACCAGGTAATCGGCATATGCCTGATAATATTAGGAATAGCAATGCTGTTTTTCGGGGCATCAATGTTTACCTATCGGGGGAATAATTTAAGCCCAATAGTAAGTAAAGCAGGGATGTATTCATTTATGCTTTGGCTGCCTACTATAATTGTTGGGATTATTTTTCTGCTTATTCGTCGAGGGAAAAGATAATCACTTACTTCTTTAGCTCGTTATAAAAACGGGTAAAGGCCTGCCGGAAAACCGGGCCAAGGTGTTTTGCCTGCGGGTTGAAGGTTTTTTCCGGCTTGATCTTTTTGCTACTTTTTTATCAAGAAAAAAGTAGTAGCCTAAGCGGCAATGAGCGTTTGAAGCGACTACATGCCATCTCTCCTAATCTCTAATCAACTAATCACTAACCCCTAATTCAACACCGGCTGCACATTGGTAATGTTGTAAATATTCGCCATCAGATCGTCGCTTGGATTTACCTTAAAGGTTTTTGATGGCAGCTCAATGGCAATGGTTTCTTCCCAGTCTTTTATTAAAAAGCGGAGTGTGCAATTTTTAACAGGATACTTCTCATTGTTATCGTTCACCGCCTGTTCAATGTTCTGTAACAAACCCTCGTTAAGCGCATGCAGATCAATGCAAACGGTAAGCGATTTGGTGAATTTGTCGCGCAACTCTGACAACAACGACATCGAC
>JBQCIS010000054.1:0-5479 GCA_051953515.1 Mucilaginibacter sp. | reverse complement strand
AACAAAATCAAAATTTAAAAAAATGAAAATTACAGTAACAGGGTCGTTAGGCAATATCAGCAAGCCGCTTACCCAAAAATTAGTAAAAGCAGGTCACGAAGTAACCGTTATAAGCAGCAATGCCAACAAGGCGGCAGAAATAGAAGCGCTTGGCGCAAAAGCAGCTATCGGCTTATTATCCGATACAGATTTCGTAACGAAAGCATTTACAGGTGCAGACGTACTGTATGCAATGATACCACCAAACTTCGCGGCCGAAAACTATCGCAAATATGTAGGCGATACGGCCAAAGTGTATACCGAAGCCATCAAACGGTCGGGGATAAAACGTGTAGTGAACCTAAGCAGCATCGGAGCACATATTGATGGCGGCACCGGGCAGATATCAGGTGCCCATGATGCCGAAACTATTTTCAATCAACTGGATGGGGTAGCCGTTAAGTATGTACGTGCAGGTTTCTTCTATACCAACTTTTACGGCAATATACCCATGATCAAACAAGGTTTTATTGGCGGTAATTACAGCGGAGATACCCGCCTGCTAATGGTATCGCCAAATGATATTGCCGATGCGGTGGCCGAAGAACTGCAAAGCAGTTTCACCGGTAAAAGCGTACGATACATTATCAGCGATGAACACTCAGCTGCCGAAGTTGTACAAATATTGGGCAATGCTATCGGTAACCCCGACCTGAAATGGGTAGAATTTACCGACGAACAATCATACAACGGCATGCTGCAGGGTGGCCTCAGCCCCGAGCTGGCCCGCAACTTTACCGAAATGGGCAGCGCTATCCGCGCAGGCATTCTTTGGGAAGATTTTGATGCTACAGGCGCACAGATCACCGGAAAAATAAAGCTGGAAGAATTTGCAAAGCAATTCGCGCAGGCGGTTTAATAGATTTTGGCCGCAGGTTTACACCGAGAGCACGGAGAAAAATTAACCCTAAGTTATGTCTCCGTGTTCTTTGCGTATTTTCCTTTGTGGGCTATGTAGTTAACTATCAAACTAAAATTTATTGAACTATTTTTGTAAGGACAATGCATTGCGCACGACTAACACGCAACACATTATTCTATAAATGCCCCAAACAGAACAGCTTAATCCGCATGAATGGGTGACGGTCTATGCCGATTACTTATACGCATTTGCGCTGCGGCGTATAAATAACGAAGAGCAGGCCAAAGACCTGGTACAGGAAACCTTTTTGGCAGCACTCGAAAAGGCAACGGCTTTCAGAGGTCAGAGCAGCGAACGCACTTGGCTCACCGCAATCCTTAAAAATAAGATCATAGACGTTTACCGGAAAAAATCATCCGGCTTGCGCAAAGAAACTGCCGAGGCTGAGCATGAACAGCAGGATTTTTTTGAAGCCGACGGACATTGGCGCACCGAACATCGCCCGCTTGATTTTGGGCTGGATCACGCCGATCCGCTGGTTAACAAAGAGCTTGGTTCTATTCTGCAAATGTGCATTAAAAAAATGCCCGCGTTATGGATGTCTGTATTCACCATGAAGCATATTGATGACGAAGAAACCGAATTTGTTTGCACTGAACTAAAAGTATCGCCTGCAAACTTTTGGGTAATTATGCACAGGGCAAAGCTAAATCTGCGGGCATGCCTGCAAAAAAACTGGAGTTAAGGGAGACGGGAAATATGGGATACATAAGAGATATACAATACAATTGCAGGCAGGCCACATTCCTCATAGAAAAGAGGATGATACGTAAACTTACCTTCCGCGAAACCATAGAGCTGCGCATTCATCTTACGGGATGTTCGGTATGTGTGCTATATGATAAACAAAGCAGGGCCATCAATCAAATGGTAAAACGCCTGCTTAACCAAAGCGAACCCCGCGAAATAAAGCTCGACGACAGCTTTAAACACGATCTGCAGGAACGCATTGAAGAAGAATTAAATAAAAATTGATTCTCCCTGTAAGGTTCTGTGCTTTTTACCGACGAATGATGTGATTAAAAAAATTAGAATCACACATGAAAACGAATTTAAAGAAAAACACATTCGCCGCACTTATCGCCGGCATCTTCTTTATCGCTACAAGCGCTAATGCTGCAACTATTGCAAAACACGGCCATTCCATGTTGCCCGACACAGGTAAAATGAGCAAAATGAGCGACAGCAAGATGCATGGTAAAATGGACGGAAAAATGAGCAAGAAAAAGAAGATGGATAAAATGAGCGGCAGCAAGATGAGCGATAGCAAAATGAAATCATCTTCGGGCGACGGTAAAATGTAACCTGCTTATTCTTTGACAAAAAAAGCCTGCACACAACATGCAGGCTTTTACTATTTATAAAAATACCGTAAGCAAATTTGTTATAACGAATTCGATCTGTATTTCAGGGCCACAGCGCCTTCCTGATCGGTAGTAAGGTCGAGGCCGGTAAGAATGATAGCATCTGCACCCACTTTTTGTGCATACGTTAACAGATTGCGCTCGGTTATCTTATCCGGATATTTATGACTGGTAAGATGCCCGATAACCGTGTAATCGCGCTTTACATCGTTAAATGAATAGTACATATCAACATGGTTGGTATGTTTATATTTAGTACCTGAGTATTCAGGTGGCAATGAGCAGGATGCTATCAATAGCACCAATATTACAAGAACAAAATGAAATCGCTTCATTAAAAAAACATCTAATCAGGAACAAATCTTACTTATACAACCTTATCAAAAAAATTACGGCACAAAGGTATAAAAATCATCTGTTCCTTACCCGCTCAGAATGTCACTCCTTTCACATTTAAAACCTTTCCTTCTTTAAGCCGCTGCGAAACAAAAGAGACGTCGCGGATATATAAGGTATTATGCTCTTGATTTCTTTCAGCCTCAACAATTTTCCGCTCGAACGGCAAATATTTGTATGTGCTAAAGCCGTTCGCAGTCAGTTTTAAATGCACATCGTTATCATCAAATCCATAGCGTTTGCCTGCTCCGTTCAGTTCAATTATTACCGCCTTTAAACTTTCTGATTGCAACACATGCTCAGCTCCATTTAATACTTCGGTTTCATACCCCTCCACATCTATTTTTAATAACGACGGGCATTCACTGCTCAGGATCGAGTCCAAATCCTCTACATCAACCAGTACAAACTCGGCCGATTCATCCGCAAGCACATGATTGCCGGTATCGAACATTTTTGAAAACTTCAGACTGCCCTTGCCGCTCCCCACGCCAATATTGAGCGCTTTAACCCTATTGGTAATATTGTTGAGCCGGATATTATTTACCAGGTTCTGGTATGTTGCCGGCACAGGCTCCATGGCTATAGTCCTTACCCCTATCTCCGCCGAGGCCAGCATGGTATAGCTCCCGATGTTCGCGCCTATATCCACAAACAGATCGGTTTCCCGCAAAAAATGAAGCAGAAATGCCATATCCTCAAACTCGTGCAGGCCGCAATAAACATTACCGGTTGCCCCGGTAAGCCCGTTCCAAACCCAAAGCTTGCTATTGGGGGTAAACTTATAAACGATTGGTGCTTTGCTCAGCCGCGAAACCAATTGCCATTTAAGAAAACCCAACAAAGCCCTAACAGGCCTATGCTTTGTAAGCGGATGTTCAAGTATAAATTTTATAGTGCGCAGCATTGCTCTGCAAATTACAATTTTAAAGATAGGTTTCGTTCAATCAGCTTTAAACACAAATCATAAATGCAATAAAAAAGCCTCCCCAAACTGGAGAGGCTGTATATTTTAAGCCGAAGCAAAAAAGCGTTCACCTTTCTGCTTTAACCTTTCACCTCACTAAGAGGCCATCTGTTTCCTGATGATGTTCAGCGCGCCGCCTGCTTTAAACCATTCAATCTGCTGCGCATTGTAAGTGTGGTTAACCGGGAACGAATCGGCAGAACCGTCTTTGTGATGCAATACCACAGTAAGCTGTTTGCCTGGCGCAAATTCAGTAAGGCCGTTGATATCGATCACGTCATCCTCCTGCACCTTGTCGTAATCGGCAGGGTTAGCAAAGGTAATGCCCAGCATGCCTTGTTTTTTCAGGTTGGTTTCGTGTATACGGGCAAATGATTTCACCAATATAGCACGAACACCTAAGTGGCGCGGCTCCATAGCAGCATGCTCACGTGATGAACCTTCGCCATAGTTTTCGTCGCCTACTACTACGGTGCCAATGCCATGCGCTTTGTAATCGCGCTGGGTGGCAGGTACCGGGCCATATTCGCCGGTCAGCTGGTTTTTAACGCTATCTGCAGTGTTATTTGCAAAGTTGATAGCGCCGATCAGCATGTTATTAGAGATATTATCCAGGTGGCCACGGAATTTCAACCACGGACCAGCCATCGAGATATGATCGGTAGTACATTTACCTTTTGCTTTTATCAGCAGGCGCAAACCTTTAAGGTCGGTACCTTCCCATGCAGCAAACGGATCAAGCAGCTGTAAGCGTGATGAAGTAGGGCTAACAATTACCTGTACTTTGCTGCCGTCTTCGGCTGGTGCCTGGTAACCGGCATCATCCACTGCAAAGCCTTTCAGTGGTAGTTCAATACCCTGTGGCTCATCCAGTTTTACCTGCTCGCCCTTTTCGTTGGTCAGCGTATCAGTTAGCGGGTTAAAGGTTAAGTCACCTGCAATGGCAAACGCGGTAACGATCTCCGGCGAAGCCACGAACGCGTGGGTGTTCGGGTTACCATCCTGGCGCTTAGCAAAGTTACGGTTGAACGAAGTAATGATAGAGTTTTTACGGGTTGGATCGTCTGTATGACGTGCCCACTGGCCAATACAAGGACCGCAGGCATTGGCCAATACCACACCGCCCATTTTATCGAAAGTATCCAGGTAACCGTCACGGTCCACAGTGTAACGCACCTGCTCCGAACCCGGGGTGATGGTAAATTCAGCCTTGGTTTTTAAGCCTTTGTCAATAGCCTGCTGAGCAATAGAAGCCGAGCGGGTGATATCCTCATAAGAAGAGTTGGTACATGAACCGATCAAACCAACTTCCAGTTTTTCAGGCCAGCCGTTTTCTTTTACCGCAGTAGCGAATTTAGAGATAGGCCATGCCAGATCCGGGGTGAACGGACCGTTTACATGCGGTTCCAGTTCGCTCAGGTTGATCTCGATCACCTGGTCGAAGTAAGCAGCCGGATCAGCATACACTTCCGCATCGCCGGTTAAGTGTTCTTTAATTGCGTCAGCCAGTTCAGCAATATCGGCGCGTTTGGTACCTTTCAGGTAAGCGGCAGCCTTTTCGTCGTAACCGAATACCGAAGTGGTAGCACCAATCTCAGCGCCCATGTTACAGATAGTGCCTTTGCCGGTAGCTGAAAGCGACTCAGCGCCTTCGCCAAAATATTCAACGATAGCGCCTGTACCACCCTTTACGGTAAGGATACCAGCAACTTTCAGGATCACGTCTTTAGCCGAAGTCCAGCCCGACAGTTTGCCGGTCAGCTTCACGCATATCAGTTTCGGGAATTTAAG
>JBQCIS010000053.1:0-9516 GCA_051953515.1 Mucilaginibacter sp. | reverse complement strand
GCCAATTCCAGCACTATGGCTTCCAGTTTTTTGCCGTTATCAACTATCAGTTCAGTAGGAACAATCACCAGGCCGCTTTCTGCGCTGCCCTTGAAAGCCTTATAGCGCTCGTACAAAACAGCCAGTAATTTGCCCGGGAATGACGCAGGCACACGATCGCGGATATCTTCTTTTACCAGTTGGATACCTACCTCAGTGGTGTTGGAAATAATGATCTGCAAATCCGGGCTTTTGGCAACATCCAGTATCGCCTTCCAGTCGTTGCCGGCAGATAGTACCCTGCTGATAGCCGAGCAAATCACTTCTTCGGTAACTTCCTGCATGTTTTCTATGCCTTTCAGGTACATGGTGTAAAGGCCGTCCTGTTTGTCAAATTCGGCAGCAGGACCTGTGCCAGTAGATTTCACCACCACTATGCGGCCATTGAAGATGCCCTGGCGGTTGGCTTTGTCGATAAAATAATCAGGCAAGCCACGCAGTAATACGCCGGTACCAAACTGCAGCACCTTTTCGGGCAGGCTGAATACCTTTTCATCAGGCATTTTTAAACCCGGTACACTTATATTTTTTAAGTTATCTTTTGATAGTATCATACGTTCAATTCGTTTTTAAGGGGTTCCAGCCGTCTTTGCCGGAAAGTATGTTGTTTATGGTGTAATTCTTTGCTTCTTTGATCGTTAACTGGTGCGACCAGCTTATGCGCCCTGCCGCATTGGCGCCCGGCCCGTTGCTTTCATATTCAGCGAAAAAGGCTGTCTTTTCGTTCTCCGGGTTGCGCCAGTTGTCCCAACCTGGTGCAACAATGTGCGCGCCCATTTCAGTATGTATATAAACCACTTTGGCATTTGGTCGCCATGGCCTGCCGAGGTATACCTTTTGGGCCGAACTATCCGCTATCAGCTTGCAATCAAAAAATACGTAGCCAAATTGCTGGCGCGGTGTTGTAGATGCCGCTGTGATATACGAGTTCGAGAGGCTTTTCAGTATGCAATGATCAAAAACGGCCGTTGCTTCGCCGAAAATAAAGTCGGTAGTGCCTTGTATAAAGCAATTGGCGTAATATTGGCGGCTGTTTTCAGTAGCCGCGTACAGCGTATCCTGATTGCCCAATAAGCTGCAATTTTTAATAATGCAACGGTCGCCTTCAACATGCAGCGCAACGGCTTGGCCAACACGGCCAGACGAGTTCTCTATAGTCAGATTCTCTGCATGGAAATCATTGCCCTGAACCAGTATCGTGTATGAAGTGTAGGTGGTAAACTTATCCTTACCAAACTCATCTGTTCCGCCCGGATTGGCCTTGCCGGAGTAGTCGCCATTGGTAATAATGGTATGTTCCTTATCCTCGCCAACCAAAGTGATTTTGGTTTTCCACGATGGGATAACGAGTTTCTCGTGGTAAATTCCTTTTTTAATGTAGATGGTTACCTGTTGCTGGGAAAGATCGCGTACGGCGTTTACAGCTGCCTGTATGGTCTTGAAATCGCCGCTGCCATCCTGAGCTACGGTAAAGTGCGAAGGGTAGGTAGTTTGTTGTGCTAACAGCATCACCGGAAATAGCAGGCTTAACGCAAATAGTACTAATCTTTTCATATCCTTTTTATTTTATGCTGATGGATGAAGCGTTCGCACCTGATTTGAAAGCCTTTTTAGTTTCAGCTTTGCCGGTTTCCGTATGCTCAACAGTAATTTGTCCGGCTCTTTTACCAGTCACCGAGAACAGCAGTTTGGCATTGCTGTAACTGATCTTGTCAAAGCTGATATTATGGCTGTTTACAATATTGATAAGCGGATCGGTATCGGAACAAATGAGCTGAATGTTTTTCAGGCTGATGCCGGTTCCTTCGGTAATGTCAACGCCTTTGTTGGCTTTCAGCACCATGTTGGAGAGATGGATATCTTTAATGTTCATCTCCGGCAAGCCGCGCACCTCAACAGCGCGTGCTGCGCCATTGCAAACTACATTGTCTACATAAAAATTCCTGAATTGCGGCGTTGCTTCGGTAACGGGCACGGCATTGGCATCCGCATTTGCACCATCGTCGCCGGGCGATTTGCCCGCGTAGTACATATCAAACAGTATGGCATTGGTTACGATATCGCGCATGTTGATGTTTTTAATGTAGATATTCTCTACCACACCACCGCGGCCGCGGGTAGTTTTAAAGCGTAAACCCACATCGGTGCCAATAAAGGTACAATCGGATACAAAAATGTTCCTGGCCCCGCCCGACATCTCACTGCCGATCACAAACCCGCCATGCGCACGGTAAACTACGTCATTCCGCACGATCATATTTTCGGTAGGCTTGCCGCGTTTTCGGCCTTCCTCATCACGACCGGATTTTACGCAGATGCCGTCGTCGCCCGCGTCAAAAGTGCTGTTCTCCAGCAATACGTTCCTGCACGATTCTACATCTATACCATCGCCATTCTGCGCATTCCACGGGTTGCGGACATGCACTTCGTTCAGGGTAAGATCTTCACATAACAAAGTATGCAAACACCATGCAGGCGAGTTCTGGAAAGTAACGCCCTCCAAAAGTACTTTTTTGCAATTGTTCAGCACCAGCAGGTTAGGGCGAAAGAAGTCTTTCTCAGACTGGAAGTCATTTAATGTTTTACCATCTTGCAATATTCCGGCTTTCGGATCTTTAAGGCCCTTTATATAGTTTTGTGACGGATACCAGGCCCTGCCATTCTCGCTTACCACACCGCCTGATGCTACCAGTTTGTTCCACTCCGGTTCAGTTAAACGTTCTTTTGCTATGGCGCGCCAAACCTCGCCGTGCCCATCAATAACGCCTTCGCCTGTTATGGCTATGTTTGTTAGATCGGTGCCCGAAACAGGCGACTGGTTACGCACCGCTGCATGGCCCTCGTAATTGCCCTCAACCAGCGGATATTGGCTTTTATCATCCGTAAACTGCAATAACGCAGCACGGCTGATATGTAAATTTACATTGCTTTTTAAAACCACGGGCCCGGTAAGCCATAAGCCCTGAGGTACTAAAACCACACCTCCGCCTTTGGCGCTGCATGTGTTGATAGCTTTGTTTATGGCTTTGGTATTGAGCGTAATGCCATCGGCTTTTGCACCGAAATTAACAATGTTAAAGGTATCTTTTTTGAAAACCGGACGGCTAACATGCGGTAAATGCTGCCATGAATATTGTTGTGCCGACGCAGCCCAAACAGCAGAAAAAGATAAAACCGCAACCGCAGTAAATTTTTTTAAACTAAACATTTTCAGATAATTAATACAGGTTGCAGCCTGGTGGTTCAAGCTGGCTATTCAACAAAATTATATTGTGGCTGAGGAATTAAGAAGTATATCGGCAACTAAAAACACGCAAACGTTTTAGTGTAAGTGTAGCATTGTAGCGTATACTACACAGCTACACCTGCTACAAATGCTACACAACCTGCAATTAAGTTGTTTAACTTTAAATTGACCCGGGAGCTGTTAAACAAAAAAAGTCCGGCAATTGGTGCCAGACTTTTATCTTCTGTGGAGCGAACCGGCAAGCTGCAAATCCGCTCAAGTTCTCATTAAATCTTCTTAAACACCACAATACCATTATGCCCGCCAAAGCCAAAGGTATTGCTCATGGCAACATCCACTTTATGGTCTATGGCATGGTGAGGCACAATATGTAAGCCTGCCGGGATGGCTGGGTCGAGGTTTTCGGTGTTGATGGTTGGCGGCAGTACCTGGTTTTCAATCGCTTTTATAGAAAGAATGGCTTCTACCGCACCGGCAGCGCCAAGCAGGTGCCCTGTCATGGATTTTGTGGCACCGATTTGCATGTGCGTGGTTTGCCCGTTGGTGAGCGATAACAATGCGTTGATCTCCGAAAGGTCGCCAACCGGGGTTGAAGTAGCGTGCATATTCAGATAATCTACATCGTTTATGGTGATACCAGCTTCTTTTAAAGCGAAATACATGGCTTTTGCCGCACCTTTACCTTCGGGGTGAGTAGCTGTCATGTGGTAGGCATCGGCTGTCATGGCAGCGCCTACTATTTCGGCGTATATTTTTGCGCCGCGTTTTACGGCGTGTTCATATTCTTCCAATACCAGTGCACCGGCGCCTTCGCCCATTACAAAGCCATCACGACCAACATCGAACGGACGCGATGCATGCTGCGGATCGTCATTACGGTGCGACATGGCCTTCATCGAACTAAAACCACCGATAGAAGCAGGGGTAATAGGCGCTTCAGAACCACCGCTGATAATGATCTTAGCCTTACCGATGCGGATATAGGTAAATGCATCCATCAACGCGGTATTTGAGGTTGCGCAAGCCGATATCGGCGTATAATTGATACCCATATAGCCATGGCGTACGGATATCATGCCCGAAGCCATATTGGTAAGAAACTTTGGCACAAAGAACGGATTAAAGCGCGGGTGGCCGTCGCCTTTGGCATATTCGCTTACCTGCTCTTCAAAAGTCTGCATACCGCCTTGCCCGGTACCCCATATCACGCCAACATCAAACGGGTCCATCTTTTCAAAGTCGAATCCTGAATCCTTTATCGCTTCGTCAGTAGCTGCAAAGGCATATTGGGTAAACAGGTCGGTACGTTTCAGATCGTGCTTGTCTAAATGTTCGGCAGGGTTAAAGCCTTTCACCTCGCACGCAATCTGCGTACGGAACTGTGAAGCATCAAAGTGGGTAATACGGCATGCACCGCTTTTGCCAGCCACGGCATTCTGCCAGAAAGCCTGCACATCGTTTCCCAGCGGGGTGACAGCACCGAGGCCGGTAACAACTACTCTTTTAAACATGTCTGTATCAGTATAAATTAACTATCTAAATAATACCAATTGGTATTATTTTTATGGCCTGCAAAGTTAATTTTATTTTATAATTTTTCATCACCCCAGGCAGTTATCATGACATTGCGCCGACCGCCATAATTGCGGTGCTCGCACAGGTAGATGCCCTGCCAGGTACCCAGTGCCAACATGCCATTGCGGATAGGAATAGTTACCGAGCAGCCCAGCATGGCGGCCTTCAGGTGCGCGGGCATATCATCCGGGCCTTCGTCGTTGTGCTGATAGTCGGGGTCATTTTCGGGTACCGCTTTATTAAAATACATTTCAAAGTCGCGGCGTACGGTAGGGTCGGCATTTTCATTAATGGTAAGCGAAGCCGAAGTATGCTGAATAAACACATGCATAATGCCGGTTTTTAATTCGCTGATCTGCGGAAGGGCATTCTCTATTTCTGATGTAACGAGATGAAACCCGCGCCTGCGCGCATTTAAAGTGATGCCTTGCTGAAAAATTTTCATGGTGTAATTATAGCTAAACATACCAAATTGCCGAAAGTTCTTTGTGGCTCTCCTTGTTTGCAATAAATAACCACAGAGGTTACAGAGGTGTACGCGGGGTAAACAGAGAAACAATCTCCGTGTACGCTGCGCTTTTTATCTCTGCGCATTCTGTGGTTAAAAGGAAAACAGGGATAATTTGAATTATATCTATTTCAACACTTTTACTTATTTTTCGCCCTTCATTCATGTATCACAATTACTACAAGGATAAAATTGTACTCGTTACCGGCGGCGGTAGCGGCATAGGACAGGCGCTGTGCCTTGAACTGGCAATTGCCGGTGCCACGGTGATCTGCACGGATGTTGACGGGTATAAGGCGCAGGAAACGGCTGTATTGGCAACAAATGGAAAGGTAATAGCTAAAAGGCTTGATGTTACCCAAGTGCGCGATTTTGAATCTGTTACTAACCGGATAGTTGAAACCTATGGCCGGTTAGATGTTATTTTTAATAATGCAGGCATAGCCTTAAGCGGCGAAATGCGCGATATGTCGCCCGCGCAGTGGAAACAGATACTGGATGTAAATTTGCTCGGTGTGGTCTACGGTTCGCAGGTAGCATATAAACAAATGTTGCGGCAAGGCTCGGGGCAGATCGTTAACATAGCCTCGCTTGCCGGCCTGATAAACGACATGGTACTGTTAGCGCCATACAGCGTTTCAAAACGCGCGGTAGTGAGCTACAGCCGTTCGCTTCGTACAGAGGCGAAGCAATTGGGCATAAAGGTGAATGTAGTTTGCCCCGGCTATATACGCACACAGATAGCGGTAAACAGTGCTACGGCTAATACCAATGATGACTGGAACGCGAATGCATGCGAAACCATTGCCGTGAAAGGCATCGGCCCTGAAAAAGCTGCCCGTTATATGCTGGAAAAGATTGCTGCGAATAAAGGTATTATAATCTTTCCGTTTGTGTACAAGCCTTTGTTGTGGGGCTCGGTATTGTTTAAAGGACTTTACCGTATCTGGATGCAATATTACCTGAAAACATACCGAAAGAAATATCGGAAGACGGACGAAGTAGTTGCTGTCAGCGTTTCTTCGTCAAATTCGCAAATGCAGAGCGGGTTTTAATCCCCTTAAGCGTCTGTAATTACTTCACTACCACCTGCGCTGTATTTCTGCTGATCTGCTCCAATAATATAATTCTGCCGTCGGTCAGTTCCTTAAGCGATGCCGGTGTATAATGGCGTGAGGTGATAAGCGTAAGTTCGCTGTTGTATTTGGGTTTAAAGCGTTCGCTCAAATCCTGTAACAGGCGTTTAAAACGCTCCTCATCATAATTTACACAAGCAGTAAAGCTCAGGGCAGAAGTCTGCATCACGTTCACCTTTACATGGTTTTTGGCAAACAAACGGAATATTTCGCTCAAATGATCTTCGGAAATAAATGAATAATCCTTCGCCGAAATAGATAGCAATACTTGGTTTTGCTTAATGATGATGACGGGCTTTTCAAAACGGTTCACGCCATCTTCCTTTATTACTGTGCCCGCGGCCTGCGGATCATTGAACGGTTTTACCAATAGCGGTATTTTGGCGTTTTGCAGCGGCTTAATGGTTTTGGGATGAATAACCGACGCTCCGTAATAAGTCATCTCGATGGCTTCGGTATAAGAAAGCTCATCGAACTTTACGGTGTCGCTGAATAATTTTGGGTCGGCGTTTAAAATGCCCGGAACATCCTTCCATGTCGTTACTGAATCAGCGCCGAGGCATGAGGCAAGCATGGAAGCTGTATAATCTGAACCCTCGCGACCAAGCGTAGTGGTAAAATTCTCCGACGTGCCGCCCAAAAAGCCTTGTGTAACTACAATGCTTTTTTCGAGCATGGCAGGTATATCTTTCAGGATGCTCTCTTTCGTTTTTGCCCATTGTACAACGCCTTCGCGGTAGGTATTATCGGTATGCACATAGCTGCGCACATCCAGCCAGCGACTGGTAAGGCCGGTTTTATTGAGATAGGCATTTACAATACGGGTAGAAACCAGTTCGCCTATCGAAACGATCTGGTCGTAGATGAAATCATAATCATCGTGCGGCTCATCTTCCAGCATCCAGTCTATCTCCACAAACGTGTTGTTTACTTCATCAAAAACAGGATCATTCGGCGTAAAAAGCCGGCTCATGATCTCGTAATGGTATGATTTTATCTCTTCGTAAACTTCATGCAGGCTGCTGTCGCCGGTTACGTATGCTTTAGTGAGTTTTTCCAGCGCGTTGGTGGTTTTGCCCATTGCCGAAACTACAATGAGCAATTGTTCATGCTTAAACAAACCGACAACCTTACCTAAATTGATGATACCTTCAGCATCCTTTACCGATGCACCGCCGAACTTAAAAACAAGCATTATTTAATGTATTGTGAGATCACTGTGTGCGGCAATAATAGCGATTTTATTTTGCTGTAAGGGATGCTGATTTCGGTTTGCCCTGCGTTTACCGGTTTAATGTCCATTGGGTTGTAAAGGAATATTAGTCCGGTGGGTGTTATCAGGAAGTTGTCAGACAAGGTAAAAGCGCCGTTTTTAAAAGCGTATAGTTTTTTTAAGGAAGTAGTGTCGCTTATTTTTTCTTCTTTCCTGAAAATGGTGTCGGCAACATTGTTCAAAGCTGCTTGATAGTTCCTCACCAGTATGTCTCTCAACAATATACGATGGGATGATTTAACATCGAAATTGGCGTAATAATCAAAAGGAACCGATGTGGTTTTTGGGTTATGCGCCTGCAGGTCTTTAAGGTCAATAGTCAGCAAACTTGAATCCTGCCTTATAATGCTGATATCAAAATGTATATGCTCTGGTTTATATAAGCCGGCATCAGTTTGCGCTTTATCATAGTTATTCTGGTAGATCTTTGTTGATTGCGCCAGATCGGTTAGGTGTTGCCCATCAGGAAGGAAGTGATCAATTATAAATCCCTGCACCGAGTCGTTAACAAGCTGATTACTTTTAAATACCGGGTATTTTATTTTTATCAGAAAACAATTGTTGCCCTTACAGCCCGGTTTGTTTTGGGTGATGGTTTGATAGGCGTATAGAAGCGTGTCGGTGGTTATGTTGGGTGGCGTATTATGCGGCATTCCCCACATGCAGGCATTTAGTAATGTCGTAAATCCCAAAAGCCAAACCCATCGTTTCATTATTGATAGTTTAGTAGTTGCTCTTTTGAAAGTGCCGCATTAAGCCATCCGGCTTCAATGGTAGCGTCGTACTTTTTATAAAACTTAATGGCGGGTTCGTTCCAATCCAGCACCTGCCAAACCATACCGCTAAAGCCCATTTCCTGCGCTTCCTGTATCACACGATCAAATAATTGTTTGCCGATACCCGAACCCCGGTAACTTTCGGTTACGATCAGGTCTTCCAGGTATAGCCGGCATCCCTTCCAGGTGGAGTAGCGCACATAGTACAAGGCAAGGCCAACAATCAGGTCGCCATCTACTGCTAAGAACGCTTTCCAAACCGGATTGTTTCCAAAACCGGCATTAATAAACTCATCCATTGTAACGGTCACCTCATGCGGTGCACGCTCAAAATGGGCCAATTCCTGTATCAGCTCCATCATGCGGGAGCAGTCTTCTTTTGTTGCGGGGCGTAATGTCATAAACCTGGGTTTATTGGATTTTAATGATTTAACGGATATATACTATTTAATTATGCCGGAACTCCTGATCCTGAAAGTCTCAAAAATAAGTTTAATCACGGTTCTAATTATTCTTCAAATGTTTAATCACCCTGCTGCCGAAAATGGTGCTGCCGAGGCGCACCAGGTTACTGCCCTGCTCAATGGCGATCTTATAGTCTGACGACATACCCATCGACAGCGTATCAAAACTGTTGTCCTTGCGAAAAAAGCTCTGTTTTATACCATCGAAGAACGTTTTCAGTTCGTAATACTCTTCTTTTATCTGCTTTTCGTTATCCGTGTTGGTGGCAATGCCCATCAAACCGCGGATGCGCACATTTTTTAGCTCGGCAAATTCATCCGAGCGTAGCAGTTCTATTGCTTCATCAAACCCAAGTCCGAACTTGGTTTCCTCGTCTGCAATATAGATCTGCAGCAGTCAGTCAATCACGCGGTTATTCTTTAAGTCATTTTTGTTAATCTACTTCATCAGCTTCAGGCTTTCTAACGATTCTATAATCTTGATGAACTGCGCAATGT
>JBQCIS010000052.1:0-39278 GCA_051953515.1 Mucilaginibacter sp. | reverse complement strand
ATTGTATAAGGCCATAAAACAACAAAGCGAGGACGAGAATTTATTTGAGTTTATTTTCAGCTCGATAGAGTGGCTTGACCACCAAACTGAAGGACTGGCTAATTTTCACCTGCTGTTTCTCGTACAACTTACCCGCTATCTCGGCTTTTATCCAGATGCTAGTTTTGGCCAAAATGCTGATTATTTTGATATAAAAGACGGTGTTTTCAGCCGCTACAAGCCTAATAGTGTTTCCTATCTTTCCCCTCCGCATACGCAGCATTTTTACCAACTCATCGCCTGTAGTTTTGAGGATTGCCCCCAATTTAAGATCGGTAACGACGAGCGGCGTTATTTACTTAATAAGTTACTGGAATATTACGCCATGCATATTGAAAGTTTTGGCAATGTGCGTTCGCTTGGTGTTTTGGAAGATGTGATGGGATAGCACTCCTCCACATACGAGGAGTAAGTCACACCAAACTATAGGGCAAAAAAAAAGGAAAGCTTGCAGGCATTCCTTTTCTTTCATTTTAACTGACCTCATTATTATATCATAAAGAACAAGCTTGGTTAGACCGATAATAACAATGACACAAATATATAATCTATCTGGATAATAGAATAATTTTTTAACTTTTTTTAACACAAATATTGTAAGAAATCGCCAAAAACTGCCTATTTTAGATCAAAAAATGGTCAAAAAAATGCAATATGAGCAATTTGCACACCCCAAAACCGCCTATTGTGTTAAAAACAACAAAAAATTGCCTTTTTTAAAGAAAAAATCATAAAAATTACATTTTTTGAGTTTTTAGGGTAAAAAACCTGCTAATTCCACAATTGCCAGGGACCGCTCAATGACCTTTCGGCACCGCAATCGTTCCCGGCACAAAACCATATTAAGCCACCGATGTTACCCTATTATCAGCATTCCTTTTTATGATAACAGAGAAAGTACAGATGATAAACCTAAAGGATGATGGTACATTTCCAAACAGCGAATTGCCCGTCCTTTTTTATAAAGGTGCCCTTGATGTGCCTTTTTTATTCCCGGCAAGCTATGTGCGGAAATTGTTTGAAGACAATGGCTGGAACAATGCCTGGGACGATGGTGTTTTTGAGTACCACCATTATCACAGCATCACACATGAGGTGATTGGTGTATATGAAGGTGAAACCATTTTACAATTAGGCGGTGAAAAGGGCAAAAAGCTAAAAGTGGAAAAAGGCGATGTGCTGATCATTCCTGCGGGTGTAGCGCATAAAAACCTGAAGGAGGAAGACGACATACAGTGCATTGGCGCCTATCCCGGCGGCAGGGATTACGACATGAATTATGGCGGGGTGGGTGAACGCCCGCGTACGGATAAAAATATCAGGAACGTACCTATTCCTGAGAGTGACCCGATATTTGGCACAATAGGTGGTTTGACAGAAATTTGGAAAAAAGGATAAATACCACTCCTGTGATTGAATAGAACGACCTATTTTTACTTATTGATGTTAGTCTTCGCTACTCCAGATCCACTCTTTGGTGTTGGTAAGGTATCTCCACCTGTGCAAAGCCTTTTTCTTTTAGTTTCTGACTGAAGCGTTTTTGTACATCGTACTCGCCATGTACCAGAAATAACGTTTTTACTTCTGCAGGATTCTGGCAGGCCACAAAATGCAGCAGATCTTCATAATCGCCGTGGGCACTCATGGATCTTATAGAGCGCACCTCGGCCTTTACTTCAAACTCCTCACCAAAAATATGCACTTCGCGGTCGCCATGGATGAGTCTGCCGCCTAATGAGTTTGGTTCGCAATAACCTACCATCAGTATGGTATTTTTGTGGTTACCGATGTTGTTTTTAATGTGATGCTTAACCCTGCCGGCTTCGGCCATGCCGGACGCGGAGATGATCACACATGGACGCGGATCGGTATTCAGCGCGATGGATTCCTGCGATGATTCAATAAACCGCAGGCCTTTAAAGCTAAAAGGGTTGGCATCCACCTTTAGTACCGCCATTACGTTATTATTATATACTTCAGGATGATTCATCATTATCTGCGTGGCTTTTTCAGAAAGCGGGCTATCTACATAATATGGCACATCGGGCAAAATACCCTTTAGTTCCAGTTCATTCAAAGCATACAGCAACTCCTGCGTGCGGCCTACACTAAATGCGGGAATTATGAGCTTACCGTTTTTCACAAAGCATGTTTGTTTAATAATTTCGAGTAACTCATCTTCTATCGGTGCCAGCTCTTTATGCAATGAATCGCCGTATGTCGATTCCAACAAGATATAATCTGCCTGCGGGAAAGGCTGGGGGCTTTTCAATAACATATCTCCATACCGGCCAACATCTCCGCTGAAAGTAATGCGGGTTTCTTTACCATCTTCCAATATAGACAGATTTACTGCCGCTGCACCAATAATATGACCAGCATCAGTAAATCGAAACTTGACGCGCGGCGTTATAGCATGTTCGGTATCGTAATCCACAATTCTGAACAGGTGCATGGCCTCCATTGCCTCATCTTCGGTATATAAAGGTGAAAGCAGCGGCAAACCCCTTCGCATGCGGTGTTTGTTGCTATATTCGGTATCCTGCATCTGTATCTTGGCCGAATCGAGCATGAGTATGCGCGCCAGGTCCATTGTGGCGGGCGTGCAGAATATAGGGCCGTCAAAACCCTGCGCCACAAGGCGTGGTATCAATCCGCAATGATCAATATGCGCATGCGACAGGATCATACAGCTAACCCTTTTGGGGTTGAAACCAAAATGTTCATTCATGTCTTCGGTGTGGTCGCCCAAACCCTGGAACATGCCGCAATCAAGCAGAATGGAGGTGCCGTCGTTTAGTTCAATGAGGTGCTTGCTGCCGGTAACATTGCGCGCTGCGCCGTGAAATACAATATGCATAGGTTGATAATCAGGTTTTAATAACCAGTGGACAAAACAAATGTTGAAATAAATTTAAAATAATTTGCATAACTAATTTTTTAGTTATAGCTTTATTTTGTATTTGCAAATACAAGCTATTATCGTTTACCCCTAACCAATAAGAAACCATGGAAATTAAAGAATTAACGCGAGCCGAAGAACAACTGATGCAGGTATTATGGCAACTGGGCAAAGGATATGTTAAAGATGTGATTGAACAGTTACCCGATCCTAAGCCGGCATATAATACGGTATCAACTATCATCCGCATATTAGAAACCAAGGGTTTTGTGGACCATGTTGCCTATGGCAAAAGCCATGAATATTTTCCCGTAATCAGCAAGGAAGAGTACCAGAATTTCGCTACCGACAAGCTGATGAGCGGCTATTTTGATAATTCGGTAAAAAGGATGTTCTCCTATTTTGTAAACAAAGAGAAGATAAACCTGAAAGAAGCCGATGAAATAATGAAACTGATTGAAAAACTAAAAAATAACCAATAATTATGAACTGGTGGGAATATTTGATACTGGTAAATGTTTACCTGGTGTTGTTTTTCGGCTTTTATGCCTTGCTGCTAAAAAAGGAAACCTTTTTCCAGCTTAACCGGCTTTACCTGGTGAGCGCCGCACTGCTTTCGTTCCTGGTACCGCTTATCCAGTCTAACTGGATAAAAAACTTGTTCATTACGCAAACCGTACATGCCACTATTTATGGCAGCCCGGTTATTGCCTACCAATTTAAACCCGTTGCCGATACACCGGTAACCATAGGCGAGTTGCTGGCAGTTACTTACCTGGTTGGTGTAGGGTTATTGCTGATCCGTTTCGCGTTGCAACTCATTTCGCTCAAAAGGATCATCAGTCGCCCCGATGCCAATGCACCGTATACCTTCTTTAAAAAGGTGAAGGTTGACAGCACACTTTCCGAAAACGAGATCATCGCCGCACATGAGCAGGTACACGCCAACCAGCTCCACTCAGCAGATGTTATGATCATCGAGGCGGTAATGATCGTGAACTGGTTTAACCCGGTAGTATATTTCTATCGCTTCGCCATCAAACACATTCACGAATTTATTGCCGACAGCTATACCCTGCGCAACGGCACCGACAAGACTGATTATGCCATGCTGCTGCTCAGCCAAACATTCAATGCGCCGCAACATCAGCTGGTAAGTAATTTCTTTAACCGCGGCCTGCTGAAACAGCGCATTATTATGCTGCAAAAAAACAGGTCCGCTCGTATAAAACTGGTGAAATATGGTTTATCGGCACCTTTGTTCGCGCTCATGCTTATCCTGTCGGCTGCAACGGTAAATACCAGTAAAGCTGTAACCAGGGTAAATATCCTGGCGGGTAAGGTATTGGCAATGCCTGCCAACAAGATCACTGCCATAAGACTGGTTTCCACTCCGGATTCGGGCAAAACAGATACGGTGTTCTTGTCGAAAAAGATAGCTTTACCAATTGCAGGAATAGACCCTGCTATTAAATCACGCATTACATCGATGCGGGTATACGCGGTGCAGAAATCGGCCGAACAAGCAACTGACACCATACCTAACCAGATTTTTACAGCCGTTGAAAAAGAGCCGACGTTTCCGGGAGATTTCGGCGCGTTTTTAGGCCGGAATATACGCTACCCAGCTGTTGATAAAGACAATAACATACAGGGTAAGGTTTTTATACAGTTTATTGTGGAGGCGGATGGCAGTCTCGACGACTTTAAAGTATTGCGCGCGCCAAGTGAAACACTGGGAGATGAAGCCGTGCGAGTATTGAGCACCTCGCCAAAATGGAGGCCGGGCATTCAGAACGGCAGGACTGTGCGGGTAATGTACACCGTGCCTATCTCCTTTTCTTTAAGCCCTCCGGATGATAGAAAGACAAAAACGTTGCCCGGAGCTGAGATAGTAGGTTATGATAAAGCCGATACAACCAAACAGGGATTAAGAATACAAAGTTGGGATTCCGCTAAAAACCCGGCAGCTGAAGCGCTGATCATTATCGACGGCAAAGAAAAAACGTATGAAGACCTGAAAGCAATGGATGTGAATACGATAAATAGTATTTCCGTACTAAAAGACAAATCAGCCCAGAAATTGTATGGCGACAAAGGCAAAAACGGCGTCATCATCGTATCAACAAAAAAGTAAATTCCTAAACCATTCCATATCAAAGCCTGCTGATTATCAGCAGGCTTTTTTTGTAACCCTGCCGATATGCACATGCTTGCATCTTTTGCCACTCATCCACATGAAGCGATGCTTATGGTAGCCCTGATTGTAGGTATAGTTTTAGGATTGATTTTAGGACTGTTCTCGTTCATTGCTTCAAAAATTGTGAAGAAAAGAATAGCAACTGTATAAATAAAAAAGCAGCTGTACAAAATATTGTAAGGCTGCTTTTTTGAATGTCACTTTATCTTACTTTTCGTATGGAAAATTGCGTGCTATCTTTCGCATCATACGCTCCATTAATTCGTTAGCACTGCTAAAAGCACCTTCATTCATTTCTTTATAAAACCGCCAGATAAGTGCACCATCACTACCATTGTTTACCTGCATGGTCAAAGAGCCGGATGCTGTACTACCACCATAACCAAATAATGCTGTTTTTATAATTGCACCAGCCTCACTGCCTGTTCTTTCATAGGCATAACTGGCTTTAATTACACCATCAACTTTTAAGATTTTACATAGGGAATCTGGTGTTACCTGATCCACTTTTTCGTAAATACCGGCTTGTTTAAGCAAAACGTTTGTTCGTTCCACATCCTGAAAACTAACGGTATAGTTATCGGCTTTGCGGAGCAGATAAGTATACATTCCCTGTTGCATGTTTAATCCTTCTTCCTTTTCCTGAGCAGCATTGTTTGCTTCATCATAGTTTTTTGGCATTTTCTTAAATGAAATGGTCACCCGTAGCGGAAGAATAGCAACTGTTTTTTGCTGACCGATAATCGATTTAAGATTTGGGTTTTCGTAGATCTGCTTTGCACCTTGACAAAACGCTGATAGACAAAACAATAGTAACGATAAGGTAATTAATACTCGTTTCATAATTAATTAGGTTGAATAATGAATAAAGTTTAAAGATATAAATGCCTATAGAATATAGAAACAATTTTTTTTCGCTAAAAATCGCCCGGATATTTGGCAAACCGGTCGAAGAAATTTTTATATTGGAAGAAGGAGATTAACCTATGAAAACAAAAACGGCTTTCGCACCCATGCTATCCATTGGCACCGACGTAACCGACGTGAGCTTTTATGAAAAAGCCTTCGGTGCGGTGGAATTGCGGCGTTTCAGTAACGATGACGGCACTATACATGTATCAGAATTTGTGATTGGCGACGCCATGTTTCATTTACATGAGGATGCTTATGACGGCCGGCATTACAGTCCGCATAAATACAATTGCACCACGGTAACTATCGGCCTTTTTGTTGATGATGTACAGGCTGTATTTGATCAGGCTGTAGCCGCGGGGGCAAAACAGGTTTCCCCCGTAACCGACTACGAATACGCTATGCGCCAGGGCGAAGTACGCGACCCCTTCGGCCATCTGTGGCAAATACAGAAGGATTTAAGATGAGGTAGTGGCAGTTACACTATTTTTACTGACTGCACTGCTACTGCTGCTGCAACTAATTATCTTTGTCCCATGCGTTTTGATATCATAACCGTTTTGCCAGGGTTGCTGGAAAGCCCGTTTGCACACTCCATTCTGCAGCGCGCACAAAAAAAGGGTATAGCGGAAATACACGTGCATAACCTGCGCGATTACTCTACCAACAAGCACAAAAATGTGGATGATTACCCGTACGGTGGCGGCAGCGGCATGGTCATGTCTATCGAACCATTCGCGGCCTGCATTGAACATCTGCGAAGCGAACGCGATTATGACGAGATTATCTTCATGACACCGGATGGCGAAACGCTCAATCAAAATATCGCCAACCAGTTATCTATAAAAGGCAATATCATTATCCTGTGCGGGCATTATAAGGGTATCGACCAGCGCATCAGGGATATTTTTGTAACGAGGGAGATCTCTATTGGCGATTACGTACTCTCAGGCGGCGAATTGCCTGCGGCGGTTTTGGTAGACGCGGTGGTACGACTGATACCCGGTGTATTGAGCGATGAAACCTCGGCCTTATCTGATTCCTTTCAGGATGGGCTGCTGGATGCTCCCGTTTATACCCGTCCGGCAGACTGGAACGGTCATAAGATACCCGACATTCTGCTCAGTGGCAACACGCCCGAAATTGAAAAATGGCGTTTTGAGCAGGCGGTAGAACGCACCAAAAAACGCAGGCCGGATTTGTTGGAGTAAGCGCTAATAGCCAAAGCGCAATTAAAAATCGTGTCATTTCGAACGAGCAAAGGAGATAGTGCGCCCGAGCGAGGAGAAATCTTATGCGCCATGCATAATCGCTATACTGCTTCCAAAAGATTTCTCTTCGCGGCCCTTGCCTATGCCCGCGCATTGCTCATCGAAATGACAATTTGTTTTTGCAAGCGCTACACCTTCATATAAATATCCCTCAAATTCCTGCCTAACTCTTTATAATCAAGGCCGTAGCCTACTACAAAGTGATTGGCGATCTCAAACCCCACGTATTTTATCTCTTCTATCTTCATTTCAAGGGCATCCGGCTTCAATAATAACGAGCAGAGCTTGATGGATGCAGGTTCTTTTTCCTTTAGTTTATCGATAAGATAGCGGGCAGTATTGCCGGTATCAACAATATCTTCAATAACCAGCACATGACGGCCTTTTATATCCACCAGCAAATTAATATCCTCTCGCATGGAGCGGGTACTTGTTGTGCCGCCGTGGTAGGAAGATAGTTTGACGAAGGTAATTTCGCAGGGAATATCCATCTGCTTAACAAGATCAGCAATGAACAGGAAACAGCCGTTCAGCACACCTATAAAAACCGGCTTATTGTTACTATAATCATTATTTAATTGGGTAGCAATTTCTTTAACGCGCCGTTCTATATCCCCGGCTTTTATCAGGGGTTCGAAATCGAGGTCGGCTACTTTCATCCGTCCAAAGTAACCATAAAATTTGTTAGTTTTAACCGCAAATAGATGATCAAGTGACATTCGACCCTAATTTTTTAGCTGCGGCCCGTTCTGACGAGGAATTAATGGAACGCGTGGACAACCGTCAGAAATATATGCCCGAAACTATCGAAGCTTCGCTGGCAGAACTGCAAAGACGCGGAAAAGAATTTTCTGACGAAGAACTTCGTTATATACATGAGGATATTCAGGCGCGCCGTTCGCATGCCGGAGCGATCAGCGGCAGGATAGGCATTTTCAACAGCGAATACAAAAATGTGATTGTTGAAGACCCGGATGCGCCGCTGATGTATTCTACCCTGGCTATTTATCTGTTTACCTTTTTTATGGGCCCATTATTCGGCTCGATAATGATGGCAATGAACCTCGCTAAAAAGGGCAAAGGCAATGCAGTTGCAGGGGTTGTGTTGTTTGGTTTAGGGCTTTCTGTTTTGGCTGGTATACTCACTAATTCGGTGCAAGCCTCATCCGGCGGTTCAGTCAGGATAATATTCGGCATTGTTGGCGCCTATTGCCTCAATTACCTGTTCTGGCGGCCCTATATCGGGTTCAGCACTTTTTACAGGGCGAGACAAATATGGAGCGCACTGATTATAGCAATTGTATTAGGGGCGATAGTAATTTTGGGCATGATTTATGGCCCTACCTATAAAGATATATACCGCTAAGCATCAACCGCAACCCTAAACAATTTGCTATCTTTGCAAACTAATGGATTACCAGGTTCATACACTTGGCAACGGCATCAGGTTGTTGCTTAAATATTCTCCTTCTCCTATTACCCATTGCGGTTTTTTGTGGAACGCCGGCTCGCGCGATGAGCCTGATCACAAAGAAGGTTTGGCACATTTTATTGAGCATCTGCTGTTTAAAGAAACCGAAAAGCGCAGTACCAGTCAAATACTCAACCGCCTCGAAATGGTAGGCGCCGATTTAAACGCATACACTACCAAGGAGTATACCTGCATACACGCTTCATTTCTGAATCAGCACCTTGAACGTACCATTGATCTGTTTGAAGACATCATTTTTCATTCCACTTTCCCGCAGGATGAGATGGATAAAGAGCGCGGTGTGATACTTGATGAGATCGCCTCGTATCTTGATCAGCCCGACGAAGCTATCCAGGATGATTTCGAAAGTCTGCTTTTTAAAGGCCATCCGATGGGCAACAATATTCTGGGCACAACTGATACGGTTAAGGGTTTTACTCATAACGATATCCGTTCGTTCATTCATCAAACCAACAATACCCACGAAATGGTTTTCGCCGTTTTCGGCGATTATGACCTGAAACGCATCATTAAGCTCGGTGAGAAATATTTTGGCAGTGTTGCCACTAACAACATTCCTAAAAACCGGGTAAAGCCTGCTGCAAACTCCGGCAGCTATCAAACACTTGCCCGGCCTATTTCGCAAACACATTGCGTTATCGGTACGCAAGCTTATGCTTCTACGCACCATAACCGTTATGGCTTGCTATTACTCAATAACCTGCTGGGTGGCATGGGCATGAGCAGCAGGCTGAATATGGAATTGCGCGAAAAACACGGCATCGCCTATACCATCGAGTCAAACTATACATCGTTTACCGATACCGGCATCTTCTCAGTTTATTTTGGCACAGACGATGAAAAAGCCGATAAAGCAATCCGCCTGGTAAATAAAGAACTAAAGAAACTGCGTGATGGTAAGATCGGCACATTACAACTGCACCAGGCAAAGCAAAAGTTCATCGGTCAGATCGCGCTGGCAGAAGAAAGCCGCATGAACCTGATCCTCTCGATGGCAAAAAGCCTGTTGGATTTTAACCGGGTAGATACCCTGGAGCAGGTATTCGAAAAGATAAACGCCGTTACTGCCGACGAGCTGCTGCACATCAGCAACGAGATATTCGACACCAATAAGCTGATCACCTTATTATTTGAGCCTGCAGAGTAGAGCCACTCTACGTCATAGAACATTCCCCATCTCACACTGCCAACTGGCGCAGATACATCTGTATAGTATTCTCCAGTCCGTAATACAGTGCATCGCAGATAAGGGCATGACCTATACTTACTTCCAGTAAGCCTGGTATATTTTGTGCGAAATATTTCAGGTTATGCAAATCAAGGTCATGGCCGGCGTTTAGGCCCAGCTTCGCGTCAACAGCCACTTTAGCGGCTTCAACGTATGGGGCAATGGCCTGTTCGCGGTTCTTGTGGTAATGAGTAGCATAGCCTTCGGTATAAAGTTCTACGCGGTCGGTGCCGGTTTTGGCAGCGCCTTCAACCATGCGCGGGTCAGGGTCTACAAAGATGGATACGCGGATACCGGCATCTTTAAACACAGCGATCATATCCTTCAGGTAATCATGATTCTTAATGGTATCCCAACCGTGGTTCGAGGTGATCTGGCCTAAGACATCGGGCACGAGTGTTACCTGCTCTGGTTTGTTGGCCAGTACCAGGTCTATAAATTTTTGCTCCTGGCAATTACCTTCAATGTTAAACTCGGTGGTAACAATCTTTTTCAGTTCATAAACATCGGCATAGCGGATATGGCGCTCGTCTGGCCGAGGATGCACCGTAATGCCTTGCGCGCCGAAACGTTCACAATCTTTGGCAACCTGTATCAGGTCAGGATTGTTTCCGCCACGCGAATTGCGGAGCGTTGCTATTTTATTGATGTTTACAGAGAGGCGTGTCATTAGTGGATGTTATTAGATTGGCAAAGGTAAGAAGTTTTACCCGTTTACGGCTACCGTGGGGTAATGGCGAATTAAAATACAGCCTGTTTACGTTTGGCTGACTTTAACAACTAAATAGGTTGATTACATTTGTTTTATGCACATCATCACCGAAACCCCACGACTCATTATCCGCGAATTTCTGCCCGAAGAAGAAGATGTATTCCTCGATCATTATAATGACGAAGCCGTACTGCTCTATATTCCTAAGCGTACCCGCGAAGAACGTACCCATATTTTCCGCAGGGCCATATCAGCTTACGGCGATAACAATGCCCTTCGTATATGGGGTATATTCAACAAAACAGATGGCGACTTTGTAGGCACCTGCCTGCTCCGTCCGTTTACCTTCGATAATTCGAAAACAGAACTCGGTTATAGTATAGAAAGAAAATACTGGAACAAAGGCATCGGCACTGAAATGGCGTCGGCTATGGTTGATTATGCGTTTGCGCAATCAGGCAATCCGCACATGGCGGCAGTTACCATACCGGAAAATATCGGCTCGCAAAGGGTATTGGAAAAAGCGGGATTTACGAAGATGGAAGATATGGTAAGAGATGGAGAAAGATTGGCTTATTTTGAGTTGGTGAGGTAATAGAGATATTGCATATAAAAACTATGTCATTTCGAACTTGCATGCGCAGGGAACTTGCGTTAGAGCAAGTGAGAAATCTTTTGAGCTGATAGGTAATCAACTCGGCATGTCGCAAAAGATTTCTCCTCACGCCACTACTCAATCCCGCCCGGTTCGTCGAAATGATATAGGCTATTAATTCAGGCCGTTCAACTCCCTGATAATCTCCTTACACCCGCTCTCGATCAATTCAAAAACAGGCTCAAACTGATTATTGTCGTAATACGGGTCAGGCACTTCCTTGTCAACCAATAATAGCTTTACTTTTTCGGCTAAATGCTGGTTGGGCGCCATAGCGAGCACATCTTGCAGGTTATAGTTATCCATTACAAAAATATGGTCGAAGTCCCTGAAGTCGCTTTGCCGGAATTGGCGGCAAACCTGACGGCTTATATCTATCTTATGCTCCTGCGCTACACGAATGGACCGCCTATCTGGCGCTTCGCCTACATGCCAGTTACCGGTGCCTGCAGAATCAACCGTCCAGCCTAAGCGCTGTTCATCAGCCAAATGCTGCATAATACCTTCCGCCAGCGGCGAACGGCAAATATTGCCCAGGCAAACCATCAGGATCTTCATATTGCGTAGTTAGTGAGTGGTTGATTGGGTTGATTAAGTGAGTAGTGAATGAAGCAAACCACTCACCTAATCAACAATTCACCTAATCAACCAAAAAGTTCATTTAAAACACCTGCCAACCTTATACCGGCTTTTAAAAGCTGGCGGTTAAGGGTATCTATATGGTTGAAGTTGTATTTATAATTCAGGTTATCGTTTGGCTGTATATCTGTATATAGCACCTCTGATATCTGGTTCGATTCATACAGCCATTCACTGATCGGCTCTTTCTGCCATTTGGTAACTTCCGCCTGTGTTGGATGATCAAGAGCTTTGGCATATTCTGTATAGCTCAATTGCTGATAGTCGATCAGTTCCGAATCCCAAACCGAGTGCAAATTAGTTGGTTTACCAAACCATGATACTTTAAAGCCGTTGCCACCCTGGTCGTCGGCATGGGCAACGTGCATGGGCTGGTGCACATCTTCAGCAATATGGATGAGCATGCACAAATCGAGGTGCTTTTCTGCTCTTGAAATATCATGGTTCTTCAATCGGCCCATCAGGTAACGAATTTTGGTATAGGCATCAGTGGCGGTGTCCTGTCTCAAAAACTCCACCAGGTCAGGATAGGTATATTTCTTGTTCAGGTCGATGTAATGCCAGGATGAAAGATAACGGTAGTTGGGATCAGATTTGATAAAATCGGCCCAATTACTGGCCAGCGCAATGGATTCATGCCCCAATATGGCATGTACTGCCGCAAGGGCTTTTGGCGTAAGATGGTTTTCGGCAATCTGCCCGCAAATACGGTGGCCCTGCGTTCCCCAGGCCATGCTTTGAAAGGGCAGATACAAAATAGCGGCACCGAGTGCCAGCTTCCTGAAAAATGACGTTTTCATAGTATTAAAGAGGTTTTACGGTACATGTTGTCCTTTTTATCCTTCGGGCGGAAAGGGGAATGACGCCCGATGTGCTTGCAAACCGGATAACCGAGTCTGATTGCTGCGTTATCTTGAATATCTCTTTATAAACACCGCTATGCAAACAATCAGTATTAGTTTTTAAGGTAAAATCAGGATTAGTATAGTCGCCTTTCAGGTACAGGGTATCGTGTCTCTGCTCGTAGTGCCCGGCGGTATATTCTATCCAATAGCCTTTGCTTGTGCAGCTGTCTACCCCGTAATTTACCTTACTAAAGGTGCGGATGGTCATAAAAAACGAATCGCAATCAAACTTAATATGGTACAGCGAATAACTGATAAGCTGTTTCTGGTCGGCCACCGAATCCTGCTGCCATTCTCCCTGCAGCCATGCTTGTCCCGGCGTTTGCATATTGGGGTTCATGTGGCATGAACAAAGCAGAATGCAGAAGGCAGAAAGCAAAAAGCCTTTTTTTAAGGTAAAAGAAGAAAAGAGAGGGGAGAAGGGTGCTTTTTGCATTAGCTTTTAAATATTGTCATTGCGAGCGATAGTGTGGCAACCTCGTCGCTTTGGTAAGCACGCGAGGAGGTTGCTTCGTCGTACCTCCTCGCAATGACATATTATTTTCTGATTATTATTTCAAACTTCCTATCATATCCTCCGGTCTTACCCACTCATCAAACTGTTCGTTAGTAAGCAACCCCAGGCCAATTGCGGCTTCGCGGAGAGATTTATTTTCCTTCAGCGCTGTTTTGGCAATTTTTGCGGCGTTTTCGTAACCGATATGGGTGTTCAGCGCAGTAACCAGCATCAGCGAGTTTTCGAGGTGCTTTTTAATACCTTCATAGTTCGGCTCGATGCCACGGGCACAATTCTCTTCAAACGACACACAAGCATCGCCGATCAGCCTTGCCGATTGCAGGAAATTTGCAGCCATTACCGGCTTAAATACGTTGAGCTCATAATGACCGTTAGCGCCTCCAACCGAAATTGCAACGTCATTACCCATTACCTGTGCCGCAACCATGGTAACCGCCTCGTTCTGGGTTGGGTTAACCTTGCCTGGCATAATGGAAGAACCCGGCTCGTTATCCGGAATATGGATCTCACCAATACCTGAACGCGGACCGGATGCCAGCATACGTATATCGTTAGCGATCTTCATTAACGATACCGCGATCTGCTTCAATGCGCCATGGCTTTCCACAATAGCATCATGTGCGGCCAGTGCTTCAAATTTATTTTCGGCGGTGCGGAAAGGCAGACCGGTAAATTTGGCAATGTATTCGGCAACCTTTACATCATAACCTTTTGGCGTGTTAATACCGGTGCCTACAGCGGTACCGCCCAATGCCAGTTCTGAAAGGTGATCAAGCGTGTTACGCAATGCTTTCAAACCGTGATCCAGTTGCGAAACATAGCCCGAAAACTCCTGGCCCAAAGTAAGCGGTGTAGCGTCCATCAGGTGCGTACGACCGATCTTTACCACGCCCATAAATGCCTGCGATTTTGCTTTCAACGTGTCGCGCAGTTTTTCAATGCCCGGAATGGTAGTTTCCACTACCATTTTATACGCAGCAATGTGCATGGCAGTAGGGTAAGTATCGTTTGATGATTGCGATTTATTCACATCATCATTTGGGTGGATAAAGGTTTTGCCTTCGCCCAGTTTATTGCCCTGCAACACGTGTGCGCGATTAGCAACTACCTCGTTCACGTTCATGTTCGATTGCGTGCCCGAACCAGTCTGCCAGATCACCAGCGGAAATTCGCCAGCCAGTTTACCGGCCAGTATCTCATCGCATACGGCGGCAATCAGGTCGCGTTTTTCAGCAGGCAATACGCCCAGGTCGGCATTAGTGTAAGCAGCGGCCTTCTTCAGGTAAGCGAATGCTTCAATGATCTCTTTCGGCATCGAAGCTTCCGGCCCGATCTTAAAATTATTGCGCGAACGCTGTGTTTGCGCGCCCCAGTATTTGTCGGCAGGTACCTGTACCTCGCCCATGGTATCATGTTCAGTTCTGAAACTCATTTCCATAAAAATTTGCAGGGCAAAGTTATGGTTTTATGTGGTTGATGTAAACCGATATAGGTAATCTTTTTGTGTGAATTAGGATTTAACGGATGGAAGGATTTGCAGGATATTGGTTGTGGGATTTTAACCGCAGAGCACACGGAGAATTTACACATATAACACAGATTGATTTCGCTGACGCGGGTTTAGCGCAGCGTAATCCGTGCCGAAGTATTGTTAAAGCTCACAGCTCTGCCTTGTTGTCTCATGCTAAACGGCAATTATACACCATCACATTTTCTTCCTACCTTTACGGGCATCAATTATTTACCATGAGCAATAGCTTTAACCGGCCCATACGTGTTTTGGTGGCCAAGGTGGGCCTTGACGGGCACGACCGCGGCGCACGCATCATCGCTACATCCCTGCGCGACGCGGGTATGGAAGTGATATATACCGGCCTGCGGCAAACCCCCGAAATGGTGGTGAACACTGCCCTGCAGGAAGACGTAGACGCCATTGGCATTTCCATACTTTCGGGCGCACACATGACGGTTTTCCCCAAGATCATCAACCTGGTAAAGGAAAAAGGGATGGATGATGTGCTCATTACAGGCGGCGGTATTATTCCCGCCGAAGATATGGCCAAGTTAAAGGAAATAGGGGTTGGCGAACTTTTCCCGCCGGGCACCACCACTGCCGATATTGTAAATTACATTACCAACTGGGTACACCAGCACAGAAACTTTTAGGCTATGGCATTTGAAAATCTCATTATCGAAGATAAGGGCCGCGTCCGCGTTGTTACTATTGATCGCGAAAGCAAGCTCAACGCGCTCAACAAAACCACACTGACTGAACTGCATGAAGCTTTTACGCAGGCTTTTGCTGATAAGGCAGTAGGAGGTATCATCATTACAGGCGCGGGGCAAAAAGCTTTTGCTGCCGGAGCCGATATAGCCGAATTCGCCTCGCTTGATGTAGCAGGCGGCACAACACTTTCAAAAAATGGCCACGAAAAGGTTTTTAACCTGATAGCCAATGGCAATAAGCCGGTTATTGCCGCCGTAAATGGCTTCGCCTTAGGCGGCGGACTGGAACTGGCAATGGCCTGCCATATCCGCATCGCTTCAGACAATGCCAAAATGGGCCTGCCAGAAGTTACTCTCGGCCTTATTCCCGGCTATGGCGGTACACAGCGCCTTACCCAACTGGTGGGCAAAGGCAAAGCGTTGGAAATGATCATGACAGCTGATATGATCACCGCTGCTGACGCACATCAGTATGGCTTGGTAAACCATGTGGTAAACCAGAATGAACTACTGCCCAAAGCCGAAGAGCTGATGACCAAAATACTTTCCCGTGCACCGCTGGCCATTGCTGCTGCTATAAAAGCGGTTAATGCCGCCAGTGATCCAACTGTAAGCGGATACGCTGTAGAGATAGAGGAATTCGGCAAATGCTTTGGCACTGCCGATATGAAGGAAGGCGTAACTGCCTTTATGGAAAAACGAAAAGCGGATTTTAGGGGAGAGTAAATTAAATATAATGCTGTGATTTCGAACGAGCTCGAAGGATAGTGCGCAGAGGCGAGGAGAAATCTTATGCGCCTTTCATGCACGTTGTTTATTTATGCTTTCAGAAGATTTCTCATCTGCCCTAAGTCGCACTTGCCCATGCTTTTGCAGGTTCGAAATGACAGCTTTTTTTACTTAAGCCTCCTTCTCTTAAAACCTAATCTTTATTGCTTAATTTATCATATTTCTCCCATCAAATTACCTCACATTTTCCTTTCATTCAGCGCATTGTAAAATACCCGTGACACAAAAATGACCATTTTATATATTGCTAAATCAATTAACTGACTCAAAAACACATTTGGTCAGAAATTATCTTGCTGCTAATCAATCGATTGAATAATCATGACATTCGGATGAAACTTTTTCTAAAAATACGCCTTTACTTTGCCTCGTCTTTCAGAAATAAAGACACACAACAATTAATATTTTAGTCATGAAAAACGCATTTAAAATTTCAACAATTGCATTAGCATTCGCAGCATTTGCATTTACCGCTAACGCACAAACTACTACCCCTGCTTCTACCACTTCATCATCTGACGGTGTAAAATTTAGCATAGGTGTTGATGCCGGCATACCTACCGGTAATTTCTCAAACGCTTACAACTGGAACCTTGGCGGTTCGGTACAGGCCGACATTCCGGTTGTGGCAAAACAACTGTATGTAACTGTTAACGCCGGTTACGACAACTTCTTTGGCAAAAAGAACCTTGTTGTAGGTAACATCAGTTATGATCAGCCAAACCTGCAGTTATTGCCAGTTAAAGCCGGTTTGAAATACTTCCCTGTAGGTGGTTTCTACATCCAGGGCGAAGCCGGTGCAGCATTTGTACTGAACAAATCAGACCTTGGTTATGATAAATCAGCAGCATTTATCTGGGCTCCACAGGTTGGTTACCAGTTCAACCTTGGCGGTAACAACTATATCGATGCCGGTGTACGTTACCAGGGCAGCACCGACTTTGTTAGCAACAACAGCAACAGCAAAGTAAACTTTGTAGGCCTGCGTGTTGCTTACGGTTTCTAAAAATTTCTACTTATGTAATAAAAGGGCGCTCATACGGGCGCCTTTTTTGTTGGCGTTACCTGAATTAACTTTTATTAACATTTTGAATGCTAAATATTTTTCAAATTTACGGCCGCAAAGCAATGGGAAATGAAAACGGATGTTAGCTTTGCACAAAATTATTACATATAAATTTTTAGCAGGTGTATACGTAGTGGTTATTCCGCACGTTTAAACCTTTAATTTAAACAAAAGCACAATGAGGCCAACCTTTACAAAGTTTCTTTACCTGGTAATATTTTTAGGTTTATCTTATGGCGTTAAGGCGCAACAATCAGCTGTACCCGATACTACACGTTACAGTGTTGGCCTTGATGCAGCCTTCCCAACCGGAAACCTTAATAACGGCTACCTTTGGGGAACAGGTGCTTCTGCCCAAATAGATGTACCTATCACCACCAAATGGTATTTTACAGCTAATGTTGGGTATAACTCATTCTTCCCGCAAAAAAGCCAGACCGCTAACCCTTACGCCATACAAGGTGTAAGCCAGCCAAACCTGGCATTATTGCCGGTTAAAGTAGGGGTAAAATACTTCCTTATCCGTACATTTTATTTACAGGGCGAAGTTGGCGAGAGTTTGATCCTCAATAAATCATCACTATACGCTTACCAAAGCAATGCACTTACCTTTGCACCGCAAGCCGGTTTGCTGTTCAAGCTGCATCATAAAAACTATATCGATGTTGGCCTAAGGTATCAATGGTTCCAGGATTTTTATGGCAATAATGAAGCGCTTAGTGCATATAATAAGTACTGGGCTTTCCGATTTGCTTACGGGTTTAACCTTAAATAATCGCACGGCAATAAAATTTCTTTTCAATTTGTGTAAAATCTGAAAGTATTAGCAATTTTGTGTAATTTAACAGCTTAAACATTTATCTGTTATATCATAAGCTAATATGAAGAAGATCCTCATCGTAGATGATGAAGTTAATGTTGCCTTGTTATTGTCGAAATTTTTAACCCGAAACGGGTTCGAAGTTCAAACAGCATCAACCGGCAATAGCGCACTTGAATACCTCAAAAGCGGGGATTTTAGTCTTGTATTATGCGATTTCAGGCTGGAGGACACCGATGGCCGCGAAGTGCTTAAGAGCATTAAAACGCAGTATCCAAATACCGGCGTTATTATTATCACCGGTTACTCCGATATAAAAATGGCGGTTGAACTCATTAAAATGGGTGCCTACGATTATATTACCAAGCCGCTATATCCTGACGAAATATTAAACACTGTAAATAAGGCCATCGAAACGCAATATGCCCTGCTCGAATCGCAGCAGGTGAGCGAGCCGATCATTATCAACCCAAAATCAAAAGAAAAAAAGAACGTTGCTGCTGGTGAGTATGTTTACGGTAACAGCAAGGCCTCAAAAGAGATCATGCGCCAGATAGACCTGGTTGCCCCTACCGGCTACAGCGTTATAATTATTGGCGAAAGCGGCACCGGTAAAGAGGCTGTGGCCAAAAGTATACACATGGCCAGCCCCCGCCGCAACCAGCCATTCATAGCGATGGACTGCGGTTCGCTTACCAAGGAGCTTGCCGCCAGTGAGTTTTTCGGGCATGAGAAGGGGTCGTTCACCGGGGCGCTGTATACCAAGATAGGTCATTTTGAAATGGCTAATGGCGGAACCTTATTTCTTGATGAAGTAGGCAACCTCTCATACGACATACAGGCCGCTTTGCTTCGCACCGTGCAGGAAAGAAAAGTAAAAAGGATAGGCAGCACCAAAGAGATAGACCTGGATGTGCGCATTATTGTAGCTACTAACGAAAACTTGCAGGAAGCCATACAAAAAGGCCGTTTCCGCGAGGATTTGTACCATCGCTTTAACGAATTCAGCATTTATATGCCGGCTTTGCGCGAGCGCGGGAACGATATTATTTTGCTGGCCGAGCATTTTTTAATGGTTGCCAACCAGGAGCTAAGCCGCAATGTGAGCGCGTTCTCACCAGAGGTGATTGAGTGTTTTATGCGCTACCGCTGGCCGGGTAACATCCGCGAGCTGAAGAACGTAGTTCGCCGTGCTACACTGCTTACCGAAGGCAACGAGATACAGATGAAGGCCCTGCCGCTCGAAATATCAAACCCCATGCTGGCTTATGATTTTAATGGCAGCAGCAATAGCGGTACAGGCCATGTAAGTGCACCGGCAGAGACCAACCATGAAATAAAGGACAGCAAGCATGACTTGAAAAACGCAGCGCTTGAGGCCGAATATGAAACAATACTAAGAGTGCTGAAAGAGGTGAACTTTAACAAAACAAGGGCCGCCGAAATATTGAAGATAGACAGGAAGACGCTTTATAATAAAATGAAGGCTATAAACCTGAAGTAAGATGAACAGCCTGCGCCAGGAAGATCCGGACAAACTGAAGGAGATTAGGCATGATATCCGTAATCAGCTTTCAAATATCCAGTTGGCAGCTGAACAGTTGCGGTACGAGATGCCTCCCGGTGCATCAGAAGACTGCACGTTCTATATCAACCTAATCGCCGAAAGCTGCGACAAGATCAATGATTTTCTGAAAGAATTTGTGTAAAAACAAGGCTCAGAAACTGATCTTAACCTTGATTCTTTCTTCTTGCCACAAAACATTTGAGTGCTTTTTTGTTATGGATATGATAACTTAAACTACCTGCATGTCAATCTTCAACTATAAACAACGTAACAACATCATACTGGTCAGTATTATTGTGCTGGGATGTTTCTTGTTGTACGCGTTAAGTGGGTTGTTCAGTGCTATATTAGGGGCTATTGTTTTGTTTACCATTTTCAGACCGCTGTTTATTTACCTGGCCGTGAAAAAACGGTGGAATAAACCGCTGGTAGCATTGCTCATTATATTCAGCTCGCTCATTATCATCGTTATTCCTTTTCTAACGCTCAGTTTCATGATCATTGGCAAAATTGCCAGCCTGAGCAATACTATTTTCCATTTTCAGGCCTGGGAAGCCCGGATAGATGCATTCGCCCTGTCAAATCTTAAGCAGCCGCACTTCGCAGAAACTACCATGCAGAAACTCAGCACTTATGCTGCCGATCTGTTCCCGTCGATATTAAGCAGCGCGGCAAATATTATTCTAACACTGCTGGTGTTATATTTCCTACTATATTTTATGCTGGTGCAGATGGAAGAATTCGAAGCCGCACTATTGAAATACGCGCCCTTCCGCGAACAGCATGCACTGAAATTTGCTGTGGCCCTGCGTAATTCAACCTATTCCAATGTATTGGGGCAGGGCATTATAGCCGTTACACAAGGCACATTACTGGCAATTGGATTTTACGCCTTCGAGATACCAGATGCCGTATTTTGGGGAGTAATAGGGGCTTTTATATCGTTTTTGCCGGTGGTGGGCGCACCAACGCTTTCCATACCGGCAAGTATATATTTATTTGCTACCGGACATGCCGTTAAAGGTGTTTTATTGCTGGCTTACGGTTTGCTCGTAATCGGAAATATTGATAACGTTTTGCGTATGATGATCAACAAGCGCATCGGCAATACGCATCCTATAATTACCGTGATCGGCGTGTTTATAGGTATACCGCTTTTTGGTATATTAGGGCTGGTATTCGGGCCGGTGCTGTTGTCGTATTTCCTGTTGCTGCTGGAGATATACGAAACCAACCGCATGGCTGCCGATCGCTTGGAGCGTATGCGTGTAGGGCAGGAATAATAAAAAATAAACCCGGCCGATTGATAGGTGAAGTAATACTTCATGAATATATTTGGCCGTTATAAAAACAATTGATCAATTTAAAAAATTATAGTAATATGAATGATAACTCAAAAGTAGTGATCGCTTTGCTGGCAGGATTAGCAGCAGGCGCAGCGTTAGGTTTGCTATTCGCACCTGAAAAAGGAACAGATACCCGCGATAAGCTCACCGAATCATTAAAAAATCTTGGCGAGTCTATCAAAGAAACGGCCGCCAATGAAATTGACAACCTTGTAGGTTTAAAAGATAAAATAGTAGAAAACATTAAAACCAAGATACAAAGCACACAGGATGAGTTTCAGGACGATCATCTTGAGCATGCATAATTTTTAATTGTTCCCCGTTATAATTTAATTTTATAACGGGGAACATTAATTACCAGATATGGAAGAGAAAAAAGATACTCAACCACAAGACGCAACGCATCCGCCATTATTAGATCAGCTAAAAGAATATGCTGAAACAAGGGTAAAGCTTGCCAAATACCAGGCTGTTGAAGGCGGCTCGTCTATTGCAGCCAGCATTATATCTGATGTGGTGGTAATTATTTGCATGGGTATGGCCTTTATTTTTGCCAGTATTACATTGGCCTTTTTCCTGGCTGAGGTATTTAATTCAGACTGGAAAGGTTTTGCCTGCGTAGGTGGTATCTATCTTCTTATCGCCATATTGGTTAAATACAACAAAAAACGCCTTGAAAAGCCCATCATCAACGCGCTTATACAAAAGATATTAAAATAAAGGATAATGGATAATCCTATAAAAAATAGTTGGGAATTGCGTGAAGAGATCATACGCTTGCGTGCACTTGAGGAAGAGCAGGCAGCGGCTATAAAAGAGCGCTTCAGCAGCCCTGCAGCAGCATTTTCAGCAGTATATTCATTGTTCCCTAAGCCGGCTGGCGGTGGAAGCCGTACCAATATCTTTAACCAGGATTTTGTGAGCATCCTATCCCGTTTCCTGCTTCCGCTTACGCTCAACAAAACACTGTTCCGCAAATCGGGCTTTATTGTAAAAACACTGGTTGGCCTGGTATCGCAAAAAGCATCCGGCTATATCAATGAAGATTCGGTAGTAGGTTTGTGGGATAAAGTAAAGGCCCTCTTCCACAAAAAAGGCGAATCAGTTAAGCAAAACTATCCTTACGGATTGTAATAATTTATTTGCATCTACCTGATATCACCTCACTATACAAGAAATTTTTTGCTGGAATATGTTGGCGATTATTGCTGCCGCATAAGATTCCTCTTCGCCCAATAATCGCCCCCTCTATATTTCAATACATTCTCTATTTTTGCAGCTTAAATTTTTTTAAGTGGGAAAAGATAAGTTAAAGCGCTTTGCCGAAGTTGCCACCTTCAGCAATGTTTTTCAGTTGGATGCCGGTAAGGAGCTAAAGGGCCAGTGGGGCCGCGAATTTTTTAAGAACAACAATCCCGTAGTACTGGAGCTGGCCTGCGGTAAAGGCGAATATTCAGTAAACCTGGCACGGATGTTCCCACAGAAAAATTTCATCGGTGTCGATTACAAAGGCAACCGTATATGGCGCGGTGCAAAAACGGCGCTGGAGGAAAATGTGAGCAACGTAGCTTTCCTGCGCATACAGATAGAAAATATCCTCGACTATTTCGCAAACGGCGAAGTTGACGAGGTATGGATTACCTTTCCCGACCCGCAACCGCAGCTAAGTCGCGAAAAAAAACGCCTTACCTCGCCCCGTTTTCTCGAAAAATACAAGGAAATATTAAAACCCGGCGGTTTCATGAACCTTAAAACCGATAACGATGGCTTACATGCTTACACTGCCGAAAAGATAGACGAACTGGGGCTTAAACTATACGTAAAAACCGAGGATCTGTACCACTCGCCTTATGCCGACGAGGTACTATCGATCAAAACCTATTACGAGAAAAAATACCTTAACGATAACAAGAACATTAATTATCTTAGGTTTTCGTTTGAATAAATAAACGGATCAATCCATAATGGACGATATCAATTTCTTCGAAAAGGTTTATCAGGTTGCGCGGCTTATTCCACCGGGCAGGGTAACGTCTTATGGAGCCATTGCCAATTACCTGGGCACTAAAGGCTCATCTCGCATGGTAGGCTGGGCCATGCAGGCTTGCGGAAAGGTAAAGCCGCCGGTTCCCGCACACCGTGTGGTGAACAGGCAGGGGTTACTAACCGCAAAGTTCCATTTTGGTGGCGAGCGCATGTCGCAAATGCTAGAAAGCGAAGGTGTAAAAGTGGCAGATGATAAAGTGCAGGACTTTAAAAACATATTCTGGGATCCCAGCATCGAGCTGGCGTTATAACTTCCCGATTAAAGCGCGGTTAACTGTAAAAGCTCTATCCTGTTGCCAAACGGGTCGTGAAAAGCAAACCGGTCGCGGCCGGGAATTACAGGCTCTTCCAGTATTTCAACCTTATCTTTCAGATATTCTAACGCGGCGGCAGCATCTTGCACTTCGAACGCGGTATGGCGTGTTGAGATAGGCATAGGCGGTTCTACACCCACATGCAGCTGTATAGCGGCAATATTAAACCAATAACCGGCGCTGTTAAAAAGATCGTCAGGGCGGTTTATCAATTCCAGACCGATTATGTTGGAATAAAAATCCTTTGCTTCTTCCAGCCTCCCGGGCGGCACGGCAATGTGGATATGGTCAACCCGTTTAAATTTTATCATGCAATATCTTCGGCAAAGGTGAGCACATAATTGTTGTTATCGAGAATGGAAAACTCGGTAGCGCCATAAAAGGTTTTTTCCACGCCTTTCAGCACCTTTACTTTATCTTTTATCGATTCAAAAAATTTGATGATATGCGTTGTTTTGATATACAGCAGCAGTGAACCGCCATCCTTCCGGCTAATTTCCGACAGTTCACCACCCAAACTTTCATAGGTTTGGAACATGATAGTTACCTTGCCGTTCATCATCATGGCCCAAACCAGGTTGCTATCATCTTCGGGCACAGATGCAATAAGATGAAAACCAAGGAGCTTATAAAAAGCAATGGTTTCATCCATATCCTTCACAAAAATATTGGGCGATAAACTTTCCATAAGGCAGTTAGCTTTGATAATATTTTTAGCAATTTATGTATAAAGATTGAATATTCATACTTTAGCTGTCAAAAAAGCGCCTTCTTTCAATCAATAATTCAACTCAATATACAAATCAATAATTATACGCTCATGGGAAAACTGATAGACGATTTTGAGGCATACCGTACCAAAATGAATAACCGCATAATGGAAACTGCCAATACCAATATTAAGCGTTTTTTTGCGCTGGATACCACCACTTATGCCGATGGCGCGCTCGATGTAAAAACAAAGGAAATGTTGGGGTTGGTAGCTTCGATGGTTTTACGTTGCGATGATTGTATTAAATATCACCTCGGTAAATGCCACGAAGCCGGCGTAAATAACGACGAGATGAACGAGGTTTTCATGATAGCTAACCTGGTAGGCGGCTCCATCGTTATCCCGCATTACCGTCGCGCCGTAGAGTATTGGGATGAGCTTAACGAGACCGCAAAATAATTCGTTTTTGATAAAACATCCTGTACTAACCATTGATGTTGCCGACAAATGTCTATTCGGGCACAGGCTATACTATAAATGTACTGAGAAACGGTACAAATGGAAACTGGCGACACAAGTGCCGCACTGCGTACCGGCTCCGAGACTGAGAGTGCTCTTGAAATTAAATTAATATGCCATTCATTTTGTATTTATCATAATTAAGTTGCTTATATTTAGATTACACAACCGAAACCGGCCGGTAATTACCTAAATATTTCAACGTTATGAAAAACAACACCTGGACTGCCGTTGGCAAGGTATTTTTTTCCCTTGCTATTCTGTGTATTGGGATAGTGCACCTGGTTACTCACAATTTTCCTACAGGGTTGCTTCCGGTACCGTTGAATGTGCCATTACGGTTGGTATTGGTTTATGTAAGTGGAATAGGGCTCATCGTTTCGGCTTTGCTTATTTTGAGCAATAAGTTTACCTCTGCCGGCGCATGGATCGCTTTCGCAATATGGCTAATATTCCTGCTGGTGCTGCATCTGCCACTGCTCATTTCCACCTATAAAAAAGCGGATGACTGGACGCCGTTTTTTGAAGATGCCATGCTACTTTGCGGTGCCATGTTATTAATAGATGCTTCGCGACCTGCAAAAAGTACTAATTATACATTTACGGTAATTGCACGTTACTTTTTCGCCATGGCAATGATTGTATTTGCGGTATTACACTACATTTTTGCAGGCTTCATCGCTACATTAATCACTTCGTGGATACCATCCAAACTGTTCTGGGCTTATTTTGTGGGCGCGGCATTTTTGGGGGTGGCAGCAAGCATCATTATCAATAAATGGGTCCGTGTTTCAACCATAGCATTAAGTATTATGTTCCTGCTGTGGTTTTTTATCCTGCATTTACCGCGTGTACTTACTCACTTACATACCGAACCGGAGTGGACAAGCATGTTTATTGTACTGGCTTCCAGCGGAGAGGCATTACTGATAGCCGGTTCCACATCGAAGGGATACAATATTTAATCAATTATTAAAATGAATATTCGCATCGGGCAAACGCTTATTATCGCCATTGTAGTAATTATTGCCGTTTACATGGGTACCCACGCCATTACCTATCGTTCAAGGGCTGAAGAAACCATTACCGTAACCGGCCTCGCACAAAAGGATTTTAATAGCGACCTGATCGTTTGGACCGGTTCCTGGTCGCGCAAATCAGCTGATCTGAAAACAGCTTATATGCTGCTGAAGGGCGACGAAAACATGGTACGGGATTACCTGCTTAAGAAAGATATTACCAATAATGAGATGGTTATCTCGTCGGTCAATATCGATAAGCAGTTCACGCCCAAACTGGATAAGGATGGCAAAAATATAGGACAGGAGTTTACCGGGTATGCGCTTACCCAATCAGTAACCATACAATCAAGCGATATCGACAGGATTGACAAAGTATCGCGCGAAGCGACAGAATTGATCGAATCCGGAATTGAGCTTAACTCATCATCCCCTTCATTTTATAACACCAAACTTACCCAGGTAAAAATGGAACTTCTGGCCAAAGCAAGTGCCGATGCCCGCTCACGTGCAGAAGCCATTGCCGAAAATGCCGGCAGTAAATTAGGCAAACTGAAAAAAGCCACGATGGGTGTATTCCAGATAACCGGACGTAACAGCAATGAAGACATGAGCTCAGGAGGTGCCTTCGATACTGCCAACCGCTATAAAACAGGTTCCATTACTATAAAAATGGAGTTCTCCGTTAACTAAATCTACCGGATAAGGGTTACATAGCCGCTAAGTTTTGGCGAGCTGTTCCCCAGATCGATCAGATAATAGTAAGTGCCCGGCGCGAGTTTAGCACCGTTAAATGTACCATCCCAGGGCTGGCTGTATCCTTTTGAGTGATAGATCATGGCGCCATATCGGGTAAAAATATTAACCATGCAATTCGGATAACCGGCAAGTGCCTCAATTTGCCATTGGTCATTAATGCCATCGTTATTGGGCGTAAAGGCAGTAGGAATGGTTATGCCTGGTGGCACCAGCACTGTCATAATTACAGCATTACCGGTTATTGGCGTAGAACAGCCATTGCCCGCAAGTGCACAGGTAACGGTGTCGTCATTTTTCAGTGAATAGGTAGTATAGGTTGAACTGTTGGTGCCAACATCTTTATCATTTACTTTCCATTGATATACTGGCGAATTAGTAAAACTTACGCCCGTAACCGTAAATGTGACCAATTGCCCCGCATAAATTGTAGTTGCGGAGGCATTTACAGTAATGGCGCCCATATTTCCTGTGGTACTTACTGTAATAATATTTGATGTTGCGGTTGTAGTAGTAAGGCATGCGCCACCTTGGTTAGTCAGCGTACAGGTAACCACGTCGCCATCATTAAAACAGGCATTTGAGTAGGTGGAGCTATTAGTGCCCACATCCACATTATTAACCTTCCATTGGTAAACAGGATTGCTGCCCCCATTTGTAGCAGTAGCCGTAAAGGTTATGATAGAACCCGGAGCTACCGTGCCTGTAGCCGAAGATTGTATAGTAACAGCCGGCGTTACATACGGGATGGATGTAAGCGAAGCATTATTTGAGGTAGCCGGACCGGTTACACAATCCGTAGTATTCGTTAAGGTACAGTTAATAATATCGCCGGTTTTAATCGAACTGCTGGTAAACGAATTGCTGTTGGTACCGGCAGGTTGTCCGTTTACATACCATTGGTATGTTGGATTAGTACCCGCTCCGGTAACTGTAGCTGTATAAGTATATGACAAGCCATCGCATCCGCTGTAAAATGATGGATTTATAGTGATTGTTGGGGTGACAGGCTTATCAACCGTTAACGATTGGCTTTGGGATGTAAAACCATCAGTAGCGGTGATAGTAGTGGTGCCCGGCGCTACGATATGGATTTTTCCGCCTGCAAGACTGGCTACATTGGTATTGCTGCTGGTAATGGTGTAAGTGCCCGTACCGCCGGTAACAGTTGGCGCGAAATCAGCAGAGCAGATGGTTTTATCCGCCAATGGCGCGAGATTAACAGCAGAAACCATATTAACCGATATATTTACTATAGTGCTGCTGCTTCCGGCCAGGTTATATGCAGTAACGGTATAATCTGTTGACGGCCATGTGGTGGTTGGGGTGCCGGTAATTATACCCGTGGTAGGATCAAAACTAAGGCCTGGTGGCAGAGCTTTGTCTATGGTATAGCCTGTGAGGCAAATTTTTCGGATGTTATTTGCCCCTAGATCAGTAACATATAAAAAGCCTCCATTATTATAATTGAGCCCATAAGCCTGACTGAAACTTGCAGCAGTTCCAATACCGTTACTTGTGCCCAATGTACCCGAACCTGCGAGCGTTGTTACATTGCCTTGCTTATCTACTTTGCGGATAAGATAATTATATACATCGGCTATGTAAGTATTACCTGCGGCATCAAAAGCAACACCTCCGGGTTTGGTAAATGTTGCTGTTGTGAGAGGGCCATTTTGGTTACCTTGTACGCCTGTTCCAGCATAAATACTTACAACGCCAGCTGATGTAATTTTTCTTACTTTATTATTTTTACTATCTCCTATGTAAAGATTTCCAGACGCATCCATCGCGATACTGTTAGGGTCGTTAAAGGTAGCCTGCAATCCGGGACCATCAGTACTTCCAGCAGAGCCTGTACCTGCAAAAGTAGTAACTACCCCAGAGGGACTAATCTTGCGGATAGCATTATTCTGCGAGTCTGCCACATATATATTTCCGGCGGCGTCACGCCCCAATCCGTATGGATAATAAAAGGCGGCACTCATTCCGACACCATTTGCAAACCCTTGATTTCCACCCGCAAAAGTACTCACGATACCGGTTGAGGTCACAAATTTAATACTATTACTGGCCGCATCTGCTACATACATATTGCCTGATCCGTCAAGTATAACATCATTTGGCTGATTAAAACCGGTAGCGAAGGTGGTAACAACACCTGCAGGGGTAACTTTCCTTATAACGCCATTATCTCTGTCGGCTACGTATAAATTTCCAGTTAACGGGTCTTGTGCAAGGCGAGCAGGATGTCCAAATATAGCCGATGTGCCTGTGCCATCTGCATACCCCGTTGTCCCGCTGCCGACAAATGCTGTAACCTGGGCATAAATAGTGGCCGGAACAGCGCCGCCTGTATTTTTAGGGGCAAGCGGCGAAATAGTAGTATTAGTGAAATAAACCTGCGGCGTTTGATAATGTATATTCGGCGCTTGTGCATGAAGGCTGGAGCATGAAAACAAAACAAGTACACCAAGCAGTGCTTTATGGCATCTTTTGAGATAGCGGGGAAAGGGGTGGATAACGTTCAACATCGGCGCTAAGGCTTACGGCGTTACCAAAATTAAATTATTTTGTTGAATACGGAAATTATTCAATTTGACGAGAACTATCTTTGCTACACTTGTCAAAGCACATCAACCTATGAAAAACCTCTTTATACTTTTGTTATTATGCATCTGTTCAGGCGTATTTGCGCAATCGACCCATGGTACGCAAACAAAGCAGTTTACAATAAATGGATTAGTAGAAAAAAAGTCTGTAATCACACTGGACTCGCTAAATAGTTATCCGCTTAAAGATATAGGCGATATAAAGGTGACCGACCACACCGGCACTTTTAAACATGGCGATGAAAAGCTAAAAGGCGTACTGCTTAAAGACATTCTCAATCATTCTACCTGGACCATTACCGGCGGCCCACACATGTTTAGCAGCTTATATTTCAGCTGCATCGGTTCTGATGGCTACATAGTCGTATACTCATGGAACGAGTTGTTCAATACCCCGGTAGGCGATCAGGTATATATCATACTTGAAAAGAATGGCATTAAAGCCGCCGATATGAAGGAAAGCCTGCAAATGGCCTCCATGACCGACTATAAAACCGGCCGCCGGTACTTGCATAACCTCGACAGGATAGTGGTGAACCAGGCGGCAAAATAACTGATCAGCAACCTTTATCAAGCTTTTAAGCCCCTATCTCCAGCACCTCGCCGCCATTTAACCCACCCAATTCTTCAGGGTTATGGCTTACAATTAATACGGTGCAGTCCCATTGGGTAAAAAGTTGTTTTAGTTCTGCAATGAGCGTGCTTTTCATCTTCTTATCCAATGATGAAAATGGTTCGTCCATCAATAGCAACTTTGGCTTTATTGCCAGCGCCCGTGAAATAGCCAGTCGCTGTTGTTGCCCGCCTGAGAGATATTCAGGCTTATGGTTTGATAAAGTATCAAGTTTACCAATATGCAGCAGCCGGTCAATCCATTGGCGGTCGTTGGTAGCATATTCCAGGTGCTGTAGCACAGTCATATTCGGAAAAAGCGCATAATCCTGGAAAACAAAGCCGGTTCTTCTTTTTTGTGGCGATGCCGAGATGTTGGTTGTAGTATCCAGCCATATCTCATCATCAAATTTTATAAAACCCTTTTCAGGTTGTATCAATCCGGCAACGATTTTTAAAAAGGTGGTTTTCCCAGCACCTGATGGCCCGCAAATGTTTATAACGCTACCAGAAATAAATTCACGCTTTATTTTTAGCCATTGCTGCCCGCCATAGCCTTTTAGTTTTTTTTCTATGTCGATGCTGATCATTCTAACGGGCTTTTACTTTGTGATTTATTATAGATAAAAACCGATGTAACCAGCACAAATGTGATAGCAAGCAGTATAAACGAATACGTATTGGCGGAGGCATAATCCATGTTTTCTACCGAATCATACACCGCGATAGAGGCCACGCGAGTGATACCTGGAATGCTGCCGCCGATCATGAGCACCACACCAAACTCGCCCAGCGTATGTGCGAAAGTGAGCACTATTGCCGTAAATATGGATGGTTTGATATTGGGCAACAAAACAAATCTGAATGTCTGCCATTCCGACTTTCCCAATGTATATGATGCCTGTGCAAGCGAACGGGGGAGTTGCTGCAACGCCGACCGAACAGGCCCAATCATAAACGGCATACTGTAAATAACCGAGGCCAAAACCAGTCCCTGGAAAGAAAATACAAACTGGATATTGAAAGTCTGCAACAACCATTTTCCCACTCCATGCTGCGTACTAAACGCCATCAGCAAATAAAACCCCAATACCGATGGCGGTAAAACCAGCGGCATAGTAATAATGGCTTCGATGACAATCTTGAATATTGATCTTCCACGCGATAACCACCAGGCCAGCGGCAAACCCACTACCAGCAATACCAATGTGGTAATGCTTGCAAGCTTTAGCGTAAGCCAAATGGGGGCGAGATCCATAATACGGTAAATTTATAATTTCTTTTTGGTGCCGCGGCTTCTGTCACCTAATACCTCTAATGATTCTCTTTGTCCTTCGTATCCATTATGATCGTTACCGGACCATCATTCACCAGGCTGATCTTCATATCCGCGCCAAAAATCCCCGTAGCTGTTTTCTTACCGGTAATGGCCGACAATGTGGCGATCATTTGCTCATACATCGGTATTGCCTTATCAGGTCGTGCAGCGCGGATAAACGAGGGCCGGTTCCCCTTTTTTGTCTGCGCGAAGAGGGTGAATTGAGAAATAAGCAGAATATTGCCGCCAACATCCGCCAGAGCTTTATTCATCAGCCCATTCTCGTCACCGAAAACACGTAATCCGCATATTTTTTGCGCGAGCCATTGAAGATCGTCAGTAGTATCAGCATCTTCTATCCCCAACAAAACCAGGAAACCGGTGTCAATTTTGCCGGTCACTTCGTCGTCAACTGTGCAACTGGCCGCACTTACCCGTTGTATTACTGCCCTCATGTGTTTAAGTATATGTAAAATGTAGAATTTATAGCCAATGTATCAATTCTTGCGTAAAAACTGCTAAGTTCGCAACTTCATATAAATAATGCTGTGATGACTGCAAAAAGAGGATTTACTACCACACTGCTGCACTCCGATCGTTTGGGTAAACCCGAACATGGTGCAATGCATAAACCCATCCACACGTCTGCTGCCTTTGGTTATGACGATGTACAGGATCTGGTAAATGTTTTCCAGAATAAGACAAAAGGCTACGCTTATTCGCGCCAGGGCAATCCTACTGTTTCCGCTTTGGAGCAAAAGGTTACCCAGATGGAAAAAGGCACTTCATCTATTTGTTTTTCAACCGGCATGGCGGCTATCTCGTCGTTTATTATGGCGCTTATCCGCAAAACTGACCATGTGGTGGCCAGTTCGTACCTCTTCGGCAACTCGCGCAGCGTGTTCCAAACTTTTATGGAGTTAGGACTTGATTTCACTTTCGTGGATGCTACAAACGTAGAAAATGTACGCGCGGCAATGAAACCAAATACCAAACTTGTTTTCGTTGAAACCATTGCCAACCCGGCAACACAAATAGCCGACCTGGCTAAAATTGGCGACCTTTGTGAAGAAAAAGGCATTTTATATATGGTAGACAATACCATGACATCGCCATACTTGTTCAACCCTATCGATGTAAAGGCAACACACGCCATGAACGCGCTGACCAAATACATCGGCGGCCATGGTAACGCATTGGGCGGCAGTGTAACAGATACCGGCCTGTACAGCTACGAAAACTACCCCAACATATACGATGTTTTTAAAAAAGGTGATCCAAAAACATGGGGTATGGTACAACTGCGCAAAAAAGGCTTGCGTGATAGTGGCGGTACATTAGCACCTGAGGCGGCCCATTCGCTTTCTGTTGGTTCAGAAACACTGGCCCTGCGTATGGAGCGCGCCTGCAATAACGCGCAAACGCTGGCCGATTACCTTAACAATCACCCTAAAATTAATAAAGTGTTTTACCCCGGTGTAAGTACCCATCCGCAACACGAGCTTGCCGGCAAACTGTTTAAAAAATACGGCGCGCTGATGAGTATTGAGGTAAAAGAAAGTGTGGATTGCTTTGCTTTCCTTAACAAGCTGCAACTGGTGGTAAAATCAAGTAACCTGGGCGACACCCGTACGCTGGCTATCCCGGTAGCGCAAACCATCTTCAACGAACTTGGCCCGGAAAGACGCGCCGAAATGGGTATATCAGATTTCATGGTGCGCCTGTCTATCGGTATTGAAGACATTGAAGATCTGATAGCGGATTTTGAACAGGCTTTGGCATAAGTTCAATTAACCGCAGATAGCGCGAAGACATACACAGAGGACACAGAGAAAAAAAGCTCTCCGCTCTCTGTGAATAAACTCAGTGACATCTGTGGTTAAAGTCCTGTCTCTTGATTATGTACTCTTGCCTCTCTATTACGCCCGCGTATCATTCCCGCTGTAAATACTCAGGTAGCTTTCGTAGCGGGATAGCTCTATCTCGCCATTTTCCAATGCCTGGATTACTGCACAGCCCGGCTCGTTAATATGACGGCAGTTGCTGAACTTGCAGCCGTGCATGCGTTCACGCATTTCGGGGAAGAAATGCGCGAGTTCCTGTTTTTCTATGTCGATAACACCCAGTTCGCGAATGCCGGGAGTATCGATGATAAACCCGCCTTCAGGGAGCTCAAACATCTCGGCAAAAGTGGTAGTGTGAGTGCCTTTGTCGCTCCAGTCAGAAATATCGCCGGTGCGTAATTTCAATCCCGGCAGCAGGGCGTTTATCATGGTAGATTTACCCACGCCTGAATGCCCTGAGAACAGCGTCACCTTATCTTTCAGTAAATTTTGCACTTCATCCACATTGGTACCCACCAATGCCGAAACATCATAGCAGGGATAACCAATACTTTGGTATATATTGCGGTATTCAGCCAATATTTCCAAACCCTCATCGCTAAACAGGTCGAGCTTATTAAATACCAGCCGGGCCGGAATGTCATAAGCTTCCGCAGTCACTAAAAAGCGGTCAATAAACCCCAGCGAAGTACGTGGCGATGCAAGGGTAACCACCAGTATAGCCTGATCGAGGTTTGCCGCTATGACCTGTGCCTGCTTGCTTAAGTTAATGGATTTACGTATGATGTAATTTTTGCGCGGGTGCAGGTTAGTAATGACGCCGGTCCCCTGTTCGGGCTCCGGTTCAATATCCACTATATCTCCAACGGCCACTGGGTTGGTAGTAACCAGCCCTTTAATACGGAATTTACCTTTTATACGGCAGTCCATAACCTGCCCGCCCGTAGTGCGCACAGTATACCAGCTGCCTGTTGATTTGGTGACCAATCCCTGCATATAAGGCAAAGGTATAAAAATAGCCTAATCTGTAAGCCATAGCCTTATTAGGTAAAGCAATGCGGTATATTTTATTATTCCCATATAAACATTAATTTACGCAAATAATCCTAAATTTATTTTCTTACTTGTTGCTCAATGACCGCTGAACTGAAAGCTAAATCCCAACGCCTGTTGTCTCTCGACGTGTTGCGTGGGGGCACCATGGCCGCTATGATATTGGTAAATAATCCCGGCGACTGGGGCCATATTTATCCGCCGCTTGACCACTCTGAATGGAACGGCTGTACACCAACTGACATTATCTTCCCATGGTTTTTGTTTATGGTAGGCGTTTCTATTGTATTCGCGATGGAAAAAAGACTGGCACAATCAGCAGATCATGGCAAGCTGATCTGGCATGCCTTTAAGCGCATGATCGGGTTGCTGGCTGTTAACTACGGCATTCATTTTGTATTCCGGTTTATGGCCGGCGATTTCAATATTGTAGATATCTTGCAACACCTGCGTATTCCGGGCGTATTGCCGCGCATTGCTGTAGTATACTTCATCTGCACTGTTATCTATCTCAAAACCACTGCTAAAACAAGGGTTTGGATATTCGCCGGCGCGCTTATCGGATATTTTCTCATCATGACCTGTATTCCGGTACCAGGCGTAGGTTATGCCAATCTGAACCCGGAAACCAATCTCGGCGCATGGCTGGACAGGTTGGTGTTCGGCACTAATCACCTTTGGACAGAATCAAAAGTTTGGGACCCGGAGGGAATTCTCGGCACCATCCCTGCTGTAGCCACCGGTTTATTTGGGATAAGAGTAGGCAGCTGGCTTAAAAACAAATCTGTCGACGATAAAACCAAACTTATCTGGATGTTTGCCTACGGCATATTTGCTATAGTGATCGCGTTGTGTTGGGACTTCTTTTTTCCCATCAACAAAAAATTATGGACCAGCTCGTTTGTATTGTACACCGGTGGCCTGGCAACTGTTGCGCTGGCACTTCTTTACTGGCTCATAGATGTGCAGGGTTATAAAAAAGCCACACCGTTCTTTGTCGCTTTCGGTATCAATTCCATCACCGCTTATGTACTGTCTGACATTGTGCCCGGCGCAATGGACGCTATAAAAATGCACGTGAACGGCAAACCAACCAATTTATACGCCTATCTATATCAAACGTGTATAACGCCATTTTTTACGCCGGTGAATGCGTCGCTTGTAGCGGCAATAGCCTTAGTATTTATTATCTGGCTAATCGTGTATCCTTTATATAAGAAAAACATCATTATCAAATTATAACCTCCTTTACTTAACTTTTTAATCATACTGATACTTTGTAACTAATCAATTCGTTTTGCATCTTAGCAAAGTATTTCCTGTTAATTTTAAACAATGAACTTAAACAAAAAGCTTTACACGGCGACCCTGGCCTTGCTGGTTGCAACATGCAGCTTCGCACAGGTTAAAAAAAAGCCGGCAACCCATAAACCTGCACCTTCAACCGCCAGCGAAACGAAACCATCAAATAGTGAGCTGTTGCCCATCGATCCTAATGTAACAGTTGGCAAACTGCCTAATGGTTTAACCTATTATATCCGTAAGAATACAGAACCGCGCAACCGCGCTGTATTGTACCTGGTATGCAAAGCCGGATCGGTTTTAGAGACTGATGCACAACAGGGCCTTGCACACTTTACTGAGCACATGGCCTTTAACGGCACCCGCGATTTCCCAAAAAATCAACTGGTGGATTATCTGCAAAAATCAGGTGTACGTTTTGGTGCGGACCTGAATGCATCGACCACGTTTGACCAGACAGTTTACGAGCTGCCTATTCCAACAGATACCACCAGCGTATTCGAAAAAGGCTTCAATATTTTGGCCAACTGGGCAGGTTATGTGTCTTTTGACCCAACCGAACTGGATAAAGAGCGCGGCGTAGTACTGGAAGAAGCCCGCTTACGTGGCAAAAACGCACAGGAGCGTTTACAGCAACAGGTATTACCGGTATTATTAAATAATTCGCGCTACGCTGTTCGTTTACCTATTGGCAAGGAAAACATTATTAAAACGGCAAGCGTTGCCACTATAAAAAGCTTCTATCACGATTGGTACCGTCCGGATCTGCAGGCAGTTATCGCGGTAGGTGATTTTGATCCGGCACGTGTTAAGGCGCTAATTGAAAAAAACTTCTCGGCGTTTAAGAATCCAAAGCCTGAGAAACCGCGTACCCAGTATGACGATCCGTTCACGCCGGGTACAAGCTTTGTGAGTGCCACAGATAAAGAGTTTCCGTACACACTTGCCGAAATTGTGGTAAAACAGCCGCAAACGCCTATACGTACTACTACTGATTACATGCGCAGCTTGCGTGTGAGCTTATTTAACCAGATGCTGAATGCACGTTTAGGTGAACTACAGCAAAGGGCAAATCCGCCATTCTTATATGGCCAGGCATCATACGGAAACTTTATTGGCAGACAGAATGCCTTTACTACTGTAGCCGTTGCCAAATCAGGCGCCGATTTACAAACTGCAGTAAAAGCTGTTGTTGCCGAAACTGAGCGCGCCCGCAAATTTGGGTTTACTTCAACCGAGTTGGAACGCGCAAAGCAAAATGTACTGGTGCAGTTTGAGAATGCATATAAAGAAAAAGATAAAACCGCTTCCTCAAGTTATGTACAAGAATATGTGCAGAATTTTTTGAACGGGGAAGCTATACCTGGCATCGATTTCGAATATAACTTCTACGTAAGTAATCTCGCGAAGATTACCGTGGAAGAGATGAACGCGATGGCCGGCAAATTTATCAGCGATCAGAACCGCGTGGTGATAGTTGAGGCACCTGATAAGGAAAAAGCAAATCTGCCGGATGAAAAGACTATCCTCGACTGGATAAATACTGCCGGAAATAACCTGAAACCTTATGTGGATAATGTAAGCACCGAACCGCTGATCAATCGCAATGATATTCCGCGCGGAAGCGCCGTAGTAAATGCTAAAAGAGACGACTCTATCGGCGTAGCAACCTATTTACTGTCGAACGGCGTAAAAATCATCATGAAGCCGACTGATTTTAAGAACGACCAGATCATCATCAGCGGTTATGCTTTCGGCGGCACTTCGCTGGCAAACGATGCTGATTTCACTTCGGCAAACCTATCGGCAAGCATTGTTGGCAGCAGCGGCATTAATGATATTGATGAAATAAAATTAGATAAGATGCTGGCGGGTAAAAACGTGTCGATTTCGCCTTACATTACCGAAACTACCGAAGGAATCTCCGGCAACTGCTCTCCGCAGGATCTGGAAACAGCCCTGCAATTGATCTATCTGTATTTTACCAAGCCGCGCAAGGATACCTCAATTTGGCAATCAAACATTGCACAGGCTAAGGCATATATACAAAACCGCGGCCTCGAACCTGCAACCGTTTACCGCGATACTATTACGGCTGTACTGAGCCAACATAATTTCCGTGACATGGCTACCACTATGAACCAATTGAACTCGGCAAGCCTTGACAAAGCGTACAACTTCTATAAGGACAGGTTTGCCGATGCTAACGGCTTTACCTTTACCATAGTAGGTAACTTTAATATCAGCGATATTACTCCGCTATTGCAAACTTACCTTGGCGGATTACCTTCTACCGATTCGGTGCGGAAGGAAACTTACCGCAACCTGCACATCGTTCCGCCCGCAGGCCAGATCACCAAAATTGTAACCAAGGGGGTTGACGATAAGGCTAATGTTCAGCTCGTATTCAGCGGCGATTATGATTTTAGTGAGCAGAATAACCTGCAATTGGACGCCCTCGAAGCTATATTGCAGATAAAGCTTACCGAACGCCTGCGCGAGCAGGACAGCGGTGTATATTCGCCCGGCGTTAGTTCTAATTACAATAAAATACCGAACAGCCGCTACAGTTTCAATGTGTTTTTCACCTGCGCGCCAGGTAACGTAGACAAACTGGTAGCTGACGCTCTGGACGAGATCAACAAGATCAAGCAAAACGGCGCATTGCAAACCGACATAGATAAATTCAAGTCAGAAAATATCCGTTCAACCGAAGTTGAGCTGCGCCAGAACTATTTCTGGGCCGGTTACCTGGCAGGTGGCTCACAAAGCGGACAGGACCCGCACAGGATCTTGAACCATATAAAAGACCTGAATAAAGTTACTGTACAAAGCACTAAAGACTTTGCTAATAAATACCTGAGCGGCACTAACCTCATCAAATTTGAGTTGCTGCCAGAGAAAGCACCGGCAGCTGCTGCAGCACCAGCTGCAACGGCGCCTGCAAGTAAATAAACAGGAAACACCCATAAAAGAAGCCCGTTACGATTCGCTCGTAACGGGCTTCTTATTTTATCTCTATTAACGATGAGCCGGGTGCGGCAGCATATTAATATACGTAACCGAGCTATCGCCCCTGGCATATACCAATATGCCGTGGCATCTTCCTGTTGAATCAGCCTCAAAACTGATGCCTGCACCATAATCATTATATAAAGCCAGTTGCTTGGTAGTATAGCCAGGTATGGCGTGTGACGTTAGCTTGAACAGCTTGCGTATGTCGCGCAGGGAAGACCCGGCGCCAGAATAGTCTGCTGTTTTATAATATGGCGCGTTTACATATATCGCTTTTATATGACTCACATTCTCATCCTGTGCACCCATATTTCGATGCGAGTAAACAATGATCCTGTAATGGCCCTTTTTATATTTTACATTCCATGCCAGCGTTGACGCTCCCATGGCGGCATCGCTTGAGTCGGGTTTGCCCAGGGTATTTGCAAGGCTATCGGCATTGCCGTTTATAGTTATCAGGCCAACACTTTTACCGGGGACGATAACATGTGCTTTGGTAACCGGTTTTACAGCAGTATCCGCCATGTGCAGGCTGTCAACCAAAGCGCTGTGTACAGTAGACGGTGTCTGGTTGCACGCGCACAAAAGGGGTAGGACAAATAAAATGATATACTTCCTCATGGCTCAAGTTAACACGTTTAACACTAAACCAAAAAGTGGCCATTTTGTTGGCAGAGATTATATGCGTTTATAAAACTGTATAAGCATATCGCCGCAAATTTACTGCAGCGGCACCAAAATGGATCACAATAAAAAGCCTTAGCTTTCAACTAAGGCAGTACTATAAGTAAGTAAAAAAAAGGAGCATTTTCAATTTATCGTCAGGCGTTTCTTGCCAGCGGGTTGGGGTAGTTATCGCTCTGGTCTTCC
>JBQCIS010000051.1:0-11914 GCA_051953515.1 Mucilaginibacter sp. | reverse complement strand
GTTGTTATCACTCATATCAATACTGAAAAATGCCACAAAAACGCCGCATACCTTTATGGCCGTTCATTATTCTGCTTGTGATTGGCGCCATAGCCGGTGGCGGATATTATGCCTACAACCGATACCTGGCACAGGACAGATGGAAGCCCTACTTGCAGGAGGAGCTAAAAGACCTCGTACTAAAAACCAGCGATAGCCTTTATCACATCCAATACTCCGACTTTGACCTGAACATCACTACCGGCGACGCTACCCTGAAAGATTTTAAACTGGTGCCCGATACCGCCGTATATAATAAACTGGTTGCCATGCAAAAAGCGCCTGACAATCTCTTCATACTTAGTGTAAAAAGCTTGAGCATAAAAAATATCGGCGCTCAAAAAGCCTATAAGGAAAAGGTATTGGATATTGATAATATATCAATTGATAAACCATCACTCACCATTATCAATAAACGGTATCGTTTTAACGACACCGTTAAGGTAGGCAAGCCGAAAAGCCCTTATCAGCTGATCAGAAAAGTATTTAAGCAATTACACATCGATTCTATTTCGCTGAAAGATATTAGTTTGAATTACATCAATAAAAGCAACGCTGTCGCGAAACAGACGTCACTTAAGCATTTAAACATCAACATATCCGACATTGTGATCGATTCGCTCTCCGCCCGCGATACCAGCCGCTTTTATTATACCAAAGGCGTAGAGGTACGCATTTTTGATTACAAAATAGCCACACCGGATAGCCTGTACAAAGCCAGCATCAACCAGATCTATTTTTCCACCGCCAAACGGGTGATGTTTCTGGACGGGGTTAATTTTCAGCCCCGGTATAATAAGGAGGATTTTTACAAGGTAAAAAACGGCGGCGGAGACATTTACAATTTGAAATTTAAGCGCATAGGCATCAACGACATCAATTTACAGGAGTTTTTGCGCGACCAGATATTATATGCCGGAACACTAAATATTGCCAATGCCAAGGTGCAGATATACAGCAACAACGCTTATAAAGGTGTCAAAACGGTAAAGATTGGCAAAGATCCCGAACAGTCCCTGCAAAACGTGGCCCTGGATATGCATCTCAAGCGCATCAATATTAAAAATACACTTATCAGCTATTCCGAAACGGATGCTACAAGCGGCTACACCGGCATTATCACTTTTAATAATACCAACGGCTATTTCAGCAACGTTACCAATGACGACGATATTAAGAAAGCGAACCCTTACATGACGGCGCATATTGATACCCGTTTTATGAATGCGGCCAACCTGAATGTGAATTTCCGCTTCAACCTGGTGTCAAAGAATGGGGCTTTTAATTACAATGGCACTTTAGGAAAATTTGACGGGCGGGTGTTAGACAAGCTGGTGAAACCCCTGGCGCTGGTGCATGTGCAATCGGCAAATGTAGACAGGCTGCATTTTAATATAAATGCAAGTAATTATGGCGCTAAAGGTGGGCTTGAATTTTATTACCACAATCTTAATATCCAATTGTTAAAAAAAGTGCCGGGCAAAGCAGCGCTACAAACACAGGGATTTATCTCGAAACTGGCAAATACGCTTATTATTAACGATGCAAACCCGGATAAAAAAGGTAACTTTAGGCCAGGCCCCATCAACCTGAAACGCGACGCGCGTACGTCGTTCTTTAGCTTTCTGTACAAGGCGCTGCTGGATGGTTTGAAACCCAGTGTGGGCTACGATAGAAAGACCGAAAACAAGGTAGACAGCGCAATAGTTAAGGTGGGCAACCTGGTAGATAAATTTAAGGCTTTTGAGGCTAAACGAAAGGAAAAACGGGCCGAACGTAAAAAAGAGCGCGAAGAGCGTAAAATGCAAAAAGATTCAATCAGAAATAAGTAATGGCGTTCAGGCTCACGAAAAGACACCATAAAATTGGACTTGGCACATTGCTGTTCATCATTGTGCTGCTTACGGTTTTATCGGGGCTTATAAACCGCTACTGGTCGCCTGTTTTAGCAAAAAAAGTGCATAGCGTTGTACTTTCCAGCAGCGACAGCCTGTATCATGCTGATTTTTCAGACGCCGAACTGCATGTATTACGCGGCCAGCTCATCATTTATAACCTTAATATTACGCCTGATACTGCCGTTTTCCGGCGGCGCAAACTTCAGCACATTGCGCCAAACAATTTGTTCTCATTACATGTAAGGCGCTTAATATTGAATCATATTCACCCCTTCAGGCTTTATTTCAAACGCAAATTGGAAATAGGCAACATCATGCTGAACAACCCTGAAATAAAGATATTGTATGAACTGAACCACAAAAAAGACACGGTGCTTAAAGACCACCGTACCGTATGGCAAAAGATGCAGAAAAGCCTGCACTCTATCCATATCGGTGGCATTTACCTGAACAATGTAAGGCTGGAATACAAGGATTATTCAGGCAACAAGCTGAAGATATCTGAACTGAAACAAATGAGCCTGAGCGCTAACGATCTGCTTATTGATTCGGCTTCGCAGTTTGACAGATCACGGTTGGTATACTGCAAGGAAATTATTGCCGAGCTAAATAACTATTCGGGCAAAACCTCTGATAATCTGTACGCTTACAAGATCAACCATCTTAAACTTTCAACACTCAGCTCGCAATTAAACGTAGAGGGATTTTCGTTGAAACCTGTTTCGTCAAACTTTTTTAATAGAACTTCAGCTAACCGTTATTCGGTAAATCTTGACTCTATTGAACTAAGGCATTTCGATTATCTGTCCTATCATAAATACCGCACGGTGCATGCCGATGTGCTAAAAGTTCATGGCGGGACGTTTTCGTTATTCAGCAACCCCAAAGGCTCGCCAAGTAAGGCCTATCGTAAGATAAACAGTTTCCCGCAAGTTGCGCTCAGTAATATCCAAACTGAAATAAAACTGGATACGCTTTTGGTGAAGCGTATTAATGTGAACTATAGCGAATATAATAGAAAGTCGAAGCAAAGCGGCACCATTACCTTTAATAACACCAGCGGCCACATTTACAACATCACCAACAATAAAGACGCGCTTGCCAAAAACGGTAGCAGCACGGCTAACCTTACCACTTATTTCATGAACCGGGGCAGGTTACATGTCGAATTTAATTTCGACCTTATTGACCATGATGCTGCCTTCAGCTATAAAGGCGAGCTTGGCCCGATGGACCTGCAATCGCTTAATCCGGCTACCATGCCGTTTGCTATGGTAAAAATAACCGGCGGCACTCTAAAGCGGTTTACGTTCGGTGCTAAAGCGAATAGTCATACTGCAAACGGCCAGCTCGAATTATTGTATAATGACCTGAAGGTACGAATATTAAAGCCCGATAGTACCTATGGCTTAAAGAACAAGATTGTTGCATCACTTTATGCCAATGTATTCATTATTAAGCACGATAATCCCGATAACCCCGGCGATGCGCCACGCAGCTTCCACATAAGCTATTACCGCCCGGATTCAGTAACGTTTTTTGGTTCGATATGGAAAACGCTGCTCAGCGGCATAAAGCCTTCCGCTGGAGTGGATAAAAAGACCGAAGAAGCTACCGCCGAAACGATACAGCAAGGCAACATAAATAAGCTGGAACGCAAACAGCGCCGCCGGCTACGCAAGGAACGCCGGGCCGAAAAGAAACTTAAAAAGAAGCAGGAAAAGGAAGAAAAGAAGGAAAATGAAGGGCCGTCGGGGGTTGCAGTAGTTTTAAGGAAGGGACATGATGAGGTATAGCACCATGAATAAAAAAACAATGTCCTTTCGAATCCTGCATTAGCATAGGGCTTTGCGCGATCGGTGCAGGTGAGAAATCCTATGAAAGCGACAAGTAGGTATCTAAGCATGTCGCAAAGGATTTCTCTTCGCCGCTTACTACTTACCTCCGCTGGCTCATCGAAATGACATCGTTTTTTATTAGACGCTCTCTTTATTGCAATATCAGTTTCAGGTTAAACCCAAAGTTGGTGAACGAGGTATTAAAGCTTTGCGACGTATATGGCTTGGTGATATTGGTATCGTAAAAAATACTCATATTGAAACGCTGGCTTAGCGCATAGTCTATTTCCGGGCGATAGGTAATATTATCCGCGCCGGATGATATCTGCGCAGCGGCAATTCCCGGCTGATAGATGAGCGTTTTGGTATTACGCACCGCAAAACTCAGGTTGAAGGTCAGATCGTTTTTCAGGATAAAATTCTCCCACAAGCCAAACGGAAAGCGGAAGTTTTTAGCCTTATAGCCAAATCCAAAAATGATATCGTCCTCGTTCTGCTGCGCCAGTTGACTGTTCAGCAGGCTCAGGCTCAAAGCGCGGCTTTGCGCATAGCTCAGGTTAGCCGTAATGTTATTTTTAAAACGGGTATCAATACCCAAAAGCGGCGAGAAAGTCTCGAAAATACTCACCGCCGAGAATTGATCCAGTGGTAAAAAGTCGTTATTGGCATCCCTCGAGCTTACATAACCATCGGTAGTGCTGTATTGCAGCAAGGTAGTATACCCCCCCACATTGTAGGTAGATGAGTAAGCATGTTTAATATCAAAAGAATCAAAGATATCGCCAATGAAAGGGATCTTCACCAAACCATTGTAGCTCACCTGCCAGTTGGGTAATGGTATATCAGGAAACTGGCTCAAATTGGCGCTTGCCGGGTTCTTACCCGAATAAGCAGCCAGGAAAGCAGGTACCAATACGTTTTGCGAATTTGGCCCGTAGCCGTCCGCAAACCCGGCAACTGCCGGCCCGGTAGCGTTTGGATTTTGCCTGCCCAGCCTTTGCGATATCACATTCCTGTCGCTCAAAAAAGTTTGGTAGGTGGCAGAGGTATTATTTATTCCGCTGATCTTGGAGAACGCGGTAGCAATTGATAAATAGGATATGCTGTAGTCGCCTGTAGTAACCGGCGTCAGGTTCTGGAAACTGCTGGTTTGTCCAAGATAACGGAAATTGGTTTGATAAGTCTGGTCGGTTGTTTTAAATGCAGATAACAAGATGCGCAGTCCCGGAATAGGCTCCAAAGTACCATTCATGTGCATATCCATGGTATAGGATCGGGTGTACAATTGCGTTTGCAATGTGTCTGATGTTATCCAGCCCGCCGCAACCGCCTGTGCCCGCAGGTCTGCCTGGCTGCCCAGCAGGAAACCGATACCCGGTGCGCCATAACTCGGATCATACCCGAATACATGCGAACCTGGCAGGTATCCCGGCAGAAATGTCCCGTCTGTACGCGTATAGGTGCCGTTAACACTTTTTATACTGGTAAGTAACTCCAGCAGCACTTTTTTTATTCCGCTGTAACCATTATTGTTATCAGTTAGCCGCCTTAGCACGCCGAATTTGTTATAGAGCGTAGTAAAATTCAACGTCGGGCTTACAATAATGCTGCGCTTGTTGGATATACTGTTTCCGACGGCGAACTGTGGCTCATTTTCAGAAAATGCCGGTGCTGCCAGCCAGGTAAAGTTGGTGGTATAAGTGGCGTTGGCATTTATCCAGTCGAGATAGGGTATTTTATTGATCGGCAATGTCCATGTGGCGGCAATGGTATGGTTGTAGTTGATGGTACGGCCCAAGCCTCTTAAACTGTTCAGCATGGTATCACGGTTCAGGCCGGCTATAGGGCCTTGCGGGATATCAACCTGCGAAAGGTTGGTCGCATCAAAATTCAGCGTGAACGACTTGGTCAGGTTCCACCCGATACCAAATATTTTGGTAATGTTGAACGAGTTGTTATAAGTGGTTGGCATAGCGATCAGGTTATCCGGATCATTATTGCGCAGCGTACTTTGCGACTCGTATTTATTAAAATCGATACTAAAATTCAACCGCGTAGGCGCCGGGTTGATGTTAATCTCCTTAAACACCCGCAGCAGATTGCTCTTAATCAGCTTATCGAATGGTGTGAAATATTTAGGTTTATTGGTATAATTATAAGCGATGGTTAGGCGGTTAGTGCGTTCATAATCATTCAGCGTGGTAAAATCGTGGTGCTCATAGCCGGTATAGGCGTATGTTACGTTAACATTCTGTATGTCATATACATGGTTTTTCGCCGCCGGATTGGTTTTGGCAATGTGCACGTTGGTAAAGTTTACACTCTTGCGCGAAGTGAAGGTTTCGGCTGCATTTTTAATGGAATCCTTCTGCCTGGTGCTGGTGGCATTGCTTAAGCGTTGCGACAATAGTACATCCGGCGATGCAGGGTCATACAGCGGCTGGCTTACCTGCTGCGATACATCCACATACGTAGGGATATGCACACCGCTTTTGTCCGGGAAAAATTTACCCAGCTCAATATTAGCCGACACATCGTAAGCGGTGCTGTTATCCAGCGTACGGTCGCCGATTCTCGAATCCAGCGTGCCGAAACCGGCGGTGGTGCGGCTGCCCGACGCGGTGATGTCTGCAAAGTCGGCCAGCTTCACATCTGCCTTACCTATTGCCGACCATCCTGCACGCTCGTTAAAGTCGGTCAGCCTCAACTCATCAAACCAAACAATGCCCGATTTTACCAAACCGTCGTCCGTAGTCGAACCGCCTTTATATGGGTTACGGATACCCAGCATCACCGTAGTTAAGCGGCTCAGGTCAGGCTGGCCCATTATCGTGATCCTGTAATTACCGATCTGCACGGTGTATGGTTTGTTCAGCGGCCACGGCTGCCCCTGGTATCTGGCGTTGTCACGGGCTACTTTGGCATTGGTCAGTACAGAAAGCTGCAGGTCGAGGTTATTTGCCATTGGCCAGATGCCGCCCGGGCTGGTGGTGCCCGGCGTAGTTACCTGCAATGGAATTTCGCACTCATAGTAGTTATCTACATAATCAATCCCCAAACGCACAAATGCGCTCAAGTCGTTGTCCCTTAACACCTCCGTTGGCAGCGCCTCGGCGTGAATGAACATTTGCAGGCGCTTGTAGTTGCGCAGGTCGTTATTAAATGTTTTAAACGCCGCCTGCGAATAACCATCGTGCAGGTTGGTTACCGTTAACTGCAACGACTGCTCGTTCAGCTTGGTATTGGCGTTGATGCCGCTGTAGTTAGTTTGTCTTTGTATGCCCGGCGGCACTACGTAAGGTATAGGTGTGCGGTTACCGTTCTCTTCTATATCCACCGAGCCTACTACCAGGTTCGAGTTATCCAGCACCGGGTTCTGGATGGCCGGGTCGGCAATAATGTAGGCGGGGTTATTATCGGCGTTATAGTCGCGCCAGTCGCTGCGTACAAATTGCAGGGTGGCAAAACGCAGCAAGGCGGTATCGGCAAAATTGGTGAGGTACATCCGCACAAAACGTATCGACTTAAAGTCCTGTATACCGCCAACCGCCTGCTGGTAGGCATTGATGGGGATGCGAAATTGGTACCAGGTAAAATTCTGAGTGGTGCCATTGGGCAGTTTTACGGCTGATGTTATCTTATCGTTGATAAAATTTTGCCCCACTATCATGTCCTTTGATTTGATGGATACGTGGTACTCAAAATACTGGTCGTCCGTACTCATATTATTGTCGCGGTCGATATCTTCTGCATCAGGCAGCGAGGTAGATGCCGAGTTCTGCAGCCCTAACTGCGCCTGCGACTGCTGGGCGGTTTTAGAGTTGCCTTCCGCTCCATTGTATTTACTGTAGCGCTGTAATATGCCGGCGCCTGCCTGGTCGAGCTGTGGGCCCTGGTAATACTGATAATCATCGCTGGACGGGTCAGAAGCAAACGCAGCGGCAGCGGTGGACGTAGTGCGTGCCTTTACTGACTGCACCTGCGTAGCAAATTTTTTCTGCTCGTCGGCATCGTTCAATCCATCCAGCCCGATATCCTGCAATGAACGCGAGGCGGGGTTATTGTCAAAAGCGTCCACAACCGGTTGCGTTTTGGCTACGCGCCCCCAAACGGTGGTATCAACCGTGCTGTAATCGCCGTTTACCGGCAGGCCGTTTTCCAGGCTCTTACGGCCATCCTTTAAAATATCTTCTGAGATACTGCCAAGATCAAAATACAGATCGCCGCCGGTTGAATTCGGCTTGCCGATGAATGGGTCAAGTACCCAAAATTCAATATAGCCCACATTCAATGCCTCAAAGTCGTTACTGGACACGGCACGCATAATACCGCCCCAGCGGGATGCGGGGTTCTGCAGCGTACCATCCGTATTAATCTGCGAGGTATAATTGTACTGGCCGCGTACCATGGGGTAATAGGCAAGATCGAATGTTGGCAGGATAAGCGGCTGACCGGTTACCGATTGCTGGTAGGGAAACACCTCCGTTTCCAGTACCTCGCGGGTATAAGGCTTGGATAGCTCAGCCTTTGATACGGGTATGGTACCGGAGGTATAAAATATCGGATCGATGGTATAAAACGCCAGTCGTGCACGGTTAAAGCCATAGCTCAGGTCGTTAAACCGCTGCGATTCTGGAAATGCCTGGGGTGTACCGGATATCTGCCAGCTGATAGGGCTTTTCAGGTCGATGTCAGACTGGCTGCTTTCGAAGTCATCCAGATATGCCGTGCCGTTTTTCGAGCCCGCATAATTTAATATGCTCGGCGTACCCGGCAGTAACTGCGCAAATTCACCACTTAAACTTACCGACGATGGTGCTTTGGTGTGGATGAACGGCAGCTTATCTACCAGTCGCGTAAGCAAACGGGAATCAGATTTGTAATTAGCATCCAAACCCCATATCGTGTTGGAGATCGACTCATCGCCCACCGCCTCATTTTGCGAAAGCGGCTGTTCGGTGAGGTGCATAATGGTTGCGCCCAGAGCCAGCTTGTTATTCACCTGGTAATCAAACCGCGAGCCGTACAATGATTTCTGCTGCACGCCAAACAGTTCGTTGTTTTCAAGGTTGACGTTGATCGGTACACCCGACGACAGGATGGCCTGGTTTAATATCCGGATGGTGCCGCCGTTGTAATCAACCGTATAATCAGTTCCTTCAACCAGTTTTGTAGCACCCGCTGTTACCACTACCGAGCCTTGCGGAATGTTCGTGGCATTCAGCTGATATTCCGAACCGCCCTGCGACGAATAGGTACCCTGTATCACATAGCGGTTAAGCTGGGGATAGTATTGTTGCGCAATGGTTTGGATGGAATCATATAGTGGCTGGTAGGTATACGTTTTGACAAGGTTCTGCTCACCCGGCGCGAACTTTTTAGCGAGGTCGGAGCCGAAGGGCTCCAGTTCGGGAAATATGATCAGGCCGTTCCTGGCATCAATCGTAACCCCATCCAGAAAGTCGAAATAGCCATCCGGCCGCTTCTCGTTTTGCTGGTCGAGATTATCAAGACCCGTTAGCTGAATCCACAGCTTTCCCGTTGTATTTGCGCCTTGTGCCATTACCTCCTTTGCAATGCCCGAATTGTTATCGAGCCGGGTAATGGCCAGCCTGAAGTTATTGGAGCTTACCTGGTACGCACCCAGCGAATAGATGTTTTTCATCATCAGTTTCCAGGTTGGCAAACTGGTTTTTAGAATGGTGTTCTTCAACAACTTTACATACAATACATTGGGCGTATTGGTATTCACGGGCCGGTCGCTCGAGAATTCGCCTACCTGGTAGGTAACACCGTTATAAGTGTATTGATAAGCCACAGCAAGCACTTCATCATTGTTCAACGGGTAATTGAGCGATATATAGCCCAACTGCGGCTGCAGGGTGAAGTCTTTGTTTTGCACCAGCTGGCGTGCATAGGTGAGCTTGGCATAGTTGTCTGAGCTGCCGCTACTGTTAAAGTAGCTGGCAATTGCGTTAGAGTTGGTGAGGCGTGCATCGGCAGGCAGATTCTTTAACAAACTGTTGGATTGCTGCGAGAAACCCGGAACATCCGTACCGGCAGGCAATGCCGAATAGCCTGCGCCGCCATGCACAAGGGTGGTGTTGTACGGCGCGTTTTCGCCTAAATCCATCAGCGCCAGTATGTCCCTTGAGTTGGTGGTGGCATTGATGCGATTGGTTGTCCAAACCTCAATTTTAGTGATAGTGATGTTAGAGCTGATGATGGGAATATTAGCCAGCGCAGCATCGTAATGATCTCGGAAGTATTGCGACAGGAAGAAGTGCTTGTTGGCATCGTACTGGTCTGTTGTAAACTTAAAGTGCCCTTGCTCCTGCCCGTTGGTAATGGTAATGGATTTAGACTGCGACCGCTGCTGCGACATGATCGAGGTAACATTCAGCTTGCCGAACTTTAACTTGGTTTTTACCCCAAACAATGCCTGCGTTCCGGTTATGAGCTGCGTTGGCAGCGGCATACTTACTGTACCGGCTTGTATCTCCTGCACAATATCGTCTTCTTTGCCTTTATAATCGAGTTTTATCTGGTTATCAAACTGAAACTGTGCATTGGTATTGTAATTGGTGGCAACGGTCATGTTATCACCTATCTTACCGGTTATGTTCAGCTGTATTTGCTGGTCGAAATTAAAGTTGAACAGGTTGCGCTGCTGGGTATTGAAAAGCGGGTTGTCATTTTTATTGAGCTGACCTGCAAAAGTGGCGGTTGCCGAACCTTGTGCTTTGATATCGATATTATCGCTGCCAAAAATGCGCTCAAAGGTCTGGCTGCGCACTTTTATCTGCGGGATAAACCCAGGTTGCTGCGACTGATAGGCATAACTATCAGCCAGGTGCTTGAAATAGTCTCGCTCGCCTTCTTTTTGTTTCAGTGCAAGGTATTGTGCAAAGGTGAGATAAACCGGCGGACGGTACAGCATATCGCCCACACGCTCATACAATACATATTGATTAGTTACAGGATCGTACTCGATGGTGCGGACAAGATTCGGCGGATCATTATCAAATATTCCCTTGCGAAGACGGACAGGATTTGGCTCTTCGAAGGTGTAGGGCCTCTCGATCTTGGTTGAATCGTTCTTTTGCGCTGGCTTTTGTTGAGCAAATACCGTCCTCACACCGCAAACTGATGCTAATACAAGGGCAGCGACAACAAATTTAAACGCAAATCTCTTCGTCAAAAGTCTATCAAATTACCTGTTCTTATAAGTTTTTTAAAGCATATTTAACCAATTGCTCAACCGTTAGCTCCTCCGTGTTCCGCTTTATCTCCTGGTCGAGCACTTTCTCGGCAACATTACGTGCAAAACCGAGCATTACCAGTGCCGAAAGCGCTTCATCTTTAGCCGAGTTATTCAAAGGCGCCGCGGTTAAGGTTTCCGGTCCTTCTTTACGAAGCTTATCCTGCAATTCCAATATAATGCGCTGGGCAGATTTCGGCCCGATACCCTTTATGCGCTGTATAAGGGAAACATTTCCGTTAATAATTGCGGTTTGTATTTCGCTGGGCGTTATGGACGACAGCACCATGCGTGCGGTGTTGGGCCCAATGCCCGATATGGATATAAGATGCAGAAATAAACGGCGTTCGCCTTCTTCAGCAAATCCGTATAGCGTGTGGGCATCTTCCTTTACATGCAGCCAGGTATGCAGCTTGCAGCGTTCGGCACTGCCCAATTGCGAATAGGTATGCAGCGATATATTGATCTGATACCCTATTCCACCAACATCAATCACCACATACGAAGGGCTTTTGAAAACTAATTTTCCATCAATATAAGCGTACATTGTTTCTTCAAATACTTTATTTTTTTCCTGCTATTTCGCCGGCTTTCTGCTGTGCATCAACCACGGCAATGGTTACCATGTTTACAATTTCCCTTACAGAGCTGCCCAACTGCAATACATGAACTGATTTATTGAGGCCAAGTAATATAGGGCCGACAGCCTCGGCACCGCCTATCTCCTGCAAGAGTTTGTAGGCAATATTACCCGATTCCAAGTTAGGAAAAATTAACGTATTTGCAGGCTTTCCTGACAATGTTGAAAAAGGAAAATTATCCGCAAGCAATTCCTGGTTTAGCGCAAAATTGGCCTGCATCTCGCCATCAACAAGCAT
>JBQCIS010000050.1:0-2557 GCA_051953515.1 Mucilaginibacter sp. | reverse complement strand
TATTTCACCGTCCAATAATTCCCCGATACCACGATCATATCCAACAGCTTGATGGTGTTGTCATAATAATCAAAATCCTTCAGTTTAAAGCCGTTGGTGTAGTTCCATAGTTTATTCAGCCATTGCTGGTTTTTGCTGTCTGTCATGGCGGAAACCGCGAATGGGGCAATAAAACTCAATGCTTCAAAATAGCGGTGTTTAATGTCATTTCCGGCAAGTGTATAGCCAGCCGACAGGTTATACGTATCGTTACTGGTGGTTTCGCGTATCCATTTGTTTATCTTTTGCACAAATGTGCGCGAACGGTTATCGCCCGTTATTAAATAATCCAATCCAACGCGCCAGGGTACACGGCAGGCATTGTAATTGTATTCGCCGTCATAGCGCGACTCAAGATAATGCGGCGGGGCCGGTTTAGGCGTTTTGTTGATATGGACAATAAAATCAGGTACCAAGCCGGCGTCGGGGCTATAGTTATACTGCATATACAGGAACAGTTTATAATTATTGTTGATCACCTTATCCCACCTCGTATCGCTGGTAGCAAGTCTGAATGCCTTGAAATTGACGGGCATAAAGTCTGACGTGCGGGTGTCGAAATAATCCTTGCTGTCATCATCTGCACCATTACTTAATATAACCGACCATGTTTTGGGGTTGATCTCGTAGCGCATAATATCCGCAATGGCGGCTTTGGCTTCAGCAAGGTAGTTGATGCTGCCTGTGCTTCCCCATTGTTTATCAGCCAATAACAGGGAGTAAGCAATGTCCATATCGCCGTCGGTAGCTGATGTTTCGTCTACATCCTTATCATTCGTGTATTGTGCCCAGGCCATTAAATGGCGGCCGCGATTGCTCGGATAGGCCTTATAATAGCGATAAAGATTATCGAAAGTGTTTTTGGCTGATGGGTCGAAGCCTGCCATCAGCACTACAATGGTCATTCCGTAACCTTGACCTTCTGATACGCATTGTTTACGGCCTTTCCCGCCAAACCAAATGTAACTTTCGGGTTTGCCTGGTACATTTTTGATGTATCGGGCCTTCCATTGGGTGTAAAAGCCGGTTACGGTATTGTCCAGTTGCGTTTGCGTAATATGGCTGGGCTTTATAGTGCCTTTAAAGTAACTGGAGTGCTGAGGGAATGGCTTATTGGGTTTCTGTGCGAAAATAGCCGTAATGCAGAATAGGTTTATGCATAAGGTGAGCCATTTTATCATGATAATTTAACGAATAGGGCGCTTTTTTATTTCAACCGCGTAATTACAAGGAATGAGCTGAATAGAGCGAGCGAATGACGAAGCCATCTCTGCGCGATAGGCAAAGTTTATTACCTGCTAACGCAGAGACTGCTTCGTTTCCTCGCAATGATGCGAGCTTTTTAATATTGGTACTTTCTGTAATCGTCTGCATGCCCTTGCGAAACGGATGGCTTGGTAAATACCGCCGTACCCGCGGCCAGTTGGGCAGCGTTTTGCTGTTTGCTGGCGTGGGTTTCTATCAGGGCTTGCTTTTCTTCAACCCCAACATTCATATCGGCTCCCGCGAAATACATTTTTAGGCATTCCAGAAAGTTTTGTATAGCTGGTGTTTGCTTGCAGGTTGCCGCGAACCACGAGCGGCGGGCAACGCTGTGATGCATGGGCTTAGCTACAATGTTGCGGTCTTTTAAATAAGGCTCTACAATCCAGTCGGCCATAACGCTGATGCCAAGACCGGCATTTACCATCTCGATGGTGGCATCGGTGTAGTGGATGCGGTGCAGTGTTTTGGGTTTTACCTGCTGGGCTTGTATCAGGGCCTCTATCATTGGCGTATCCTGGTACGAAGGGTCATACAAAGGTAAAATAAGCTCTTCATTGTGGAAGTCGGCTATCTCTATAACGTCTTTTTTAGCCAGTGGATGATCCTTGCTGATCACCGCCGTGAGGCTGTCCTCAAAGATAGGTTCATACCGTATCTTAGTGTTCACCATCTGGGTGCGGATAATGCCGATGTCGAGATCGCCATTCATTAAATACTCCAACGGACGGCGGGTAGCTTCAGACATGATCTGGATATTAATGTCCGGCCAGCGCGACTTGTAATACTTAATAATACCCGGTAACCAGTGGTAAGCGGTATAGCACTGCATGCTTATACTTAACTTGCTGGTTTTCCCTTGTTTATAGTTATTGATATCTTCTTCCAGATTCTTAATTTCAGCTAATATTTTCTCGGAGCTCCGTAAAAAACGGTAGCCTTGTTCTGACAGATGCAGCTTTTTACCGGTACGGTTAAAAACCTCTACACCCAGTTCTTTTTCCAACTCGCGCAACTGGTGGCTAAGGGCCGATTGTGTAAGATGGAGGGTAGTGGCAGCCTTGGTTAAAGTGCCATCTTTTGAGATGGTATCTACGAGTTTAAAATGATGTAACGCGATATTCATTATTACTTTTTTTAATGATTGTAACAAAATTAATTCATTTTTTTCATATATGAAGAATAGTCTACTTTTGCGCCATCAAATACAGAACATGTTGAACACATTATCTAAACGTTTTCTCCTGTTACTTTC